>PGTJ01000194.1 GCA_002794515.1 Phototrophicales bacterium | reverse complement strand
GGTGGGGATAACCTGCCGCGTGTGATGCTCGCCGCTCATATGGATGAAATTGGCTTCATGGTGACGGGATTCGATAACAACGGTCTTATCCGCTTCACCCCTGTCGGTAGTGTGGATGAGCGGATTTTGCCCGCCCTCCGCGTCAAAATCGGCGCAGAAGGGGTGAATGGGGTGATCATCTGGACACCGATTCATAAAAATCGGGAACAGAAGATCGTCAAACAGAGCAGTTTACGCATCGACATTGGTGCGACCAACAAAGACGGCGCAACGGCGAAAGTCAAAAAAGGCGATCGAATCGTATTTGATAGCGCCTTTTACGAGATCGGCGAGCATGTGTTGCGTGGTAAGGCATTTGATGATCGGGCAGGTTGTTCATTGCTGATCGATATCATCCAAAACGAGCATTTCCCTGTGGATTTATCGGTCGCCTTCACCGTGCAAGAGGAAATCGGCTTACGCGGGGCGATAGTCGCGGGCAACACACTCAAACCCGATATGGCGATCATCCTAGAAGGCACAACCGCCAACGACATCCCAGATCCATCTGCCGATCCCGATACCCCATCATCCCCCAATCCGACATCGCGCATGGGCGGGGGACCCGTCTTGACCGTGATGGACAGGAGCATGATAGCCCATCCGCGCCTGCTCCAATTCATGCGCGATACGGCTGATAAACATCATATCCCCTATCAACTCAAGACGCAGATGGGTGGCGCGACCGATGGTGGGAGCATCCATACCTCTGGCGTTGGTGTGCCGACCAGTGTGGTGTCGTTGCCGTGCCGTTATATTCATACACCATCGGCATATCTGAACAAGAACGATTATCATCACGCCTATCACCTCGTGTCGCGTGCCTTACAATCCGTGACCTGGGATGTGTTGCGTTAGGGTGGGTGTATGAATCCCTTTTTGAATACCATCACACAAGGCGATTGTTTAGATCTCATCCCACAATTGCGAGATGATAGTGTAGATTGTTTCATCTCGGATATTCCCTATGGCATCAATTTAGATGATTGGGACGTGTTGCATGAGAATACCAATTCAGCCATTATTAAGCGACCACCCACACCAACTCGATTTATTTCATGATGAACCATATGAAAAGGTAGAAGAACTGTGATTGACTTAATTAAAAAACTGACCGAAGCCTGGGGACCCTCGGGTTACGAACATCACATCCGTGCGTTGATACAAGCCGAAGTTGCCGATTTCGCTGATGACATCATCACCGACCCGCTCGGCAACCTGATTTGTCGGGTAGGAAATGGTGGGGCGAAGATTATGGTATCTGCCCACATGGATGAAATTGGCATCATGGCGACTTTCACCGAACCGCATAGCGGTTATTTGCGCTTTGAGCCGATTGGTGGCTTGAATAAACACACCTTGCGCGGGAATCGGGTTAAATTTGAAAATGGCACAATCGGCGTTATCGGTGTGAATGCCAATGGTGGCGAGGCACTGTCCGATTTTTATGTCGATGTGGATGGTGGGGATGATACCATCCGCGTGCCACAAGGTTCACCAGCAGGATTTTGGCGCGAATGTGAGGTGCGTGGCAATCGGATCATCGCCAAGACGATGGATGACCGCATTGGTTGTGTGGTCGCCATCGAGACCATGCGCCGATTGGCGAAAAAATCGCCCAATGAAGTGTATTTTGTCTTCAGTGTACAGGAAGAAGTCGGTTTGCGCGGTGCGAAGACCGCCGCCACGCGCATCAATCCCGATGTGGGTATTGCGCTGGATGTCACCGCCACAGGTGATGAGGCGCAGGGCAGAAAAATGGCGGTGTCGTTGGGCAAAGGGGCGGCGATTAAAATCCATGACCCCGGTTTGGTCGTGCCACCTGCTGTGATTGATTGGATGATCAGCCGTGCCGAAGCCGACAGCATCCCCTACCAGCGTGAATTGTTAGCAGGTGGTACAACCGATGCCTCTGCCATACAGGTGGCAGGGTGGGGTGTCCCGAGTGGATGTATTTCTATTCCCTGCCGATATGTGCATACCACCAGCGAAACGGTGGATATACGCGATGTGCGTGCGTGTGTGGATTTGTTGACTGGACTGTTGGCGAATCCTGCCCCGTTCCCTGTGGCGCTATAGGTGGATGTTGTGGTATGCGGGACGATATACGCGCTTTGGGCTAATCGTCCCGTACTGATCACGGAAATTTTAGGATTTGTATGGGCGGATTAGAGGCTTTAGCCTCGTATATCCGCCCAAGTTCCTAAAAATAGCTACTAATCAACTCTAGCAATGCCTGAATATCGCTGGCACTGCCCGATTGCACCCGTGTATTGCTGGCGCGTGCCATCCGACTGAGCGTAGTCACATCGGCGGCGCTCCCATATGCCACTGGGATGAGGATGACGGGGTTGAGGGCATTTCGACTGGCGGTGATGGTGTTGATAACATCATTGAGCGTCACTGTCCTGTCGCCTGTATCTTCACCATCGCTTAGCAAAATCACAGCACGAATGCGATCGGTATCATCGGATGTGTTCATTAGCGAGATAATCGTCTTGGTGGCTTTATACAATTCTGTACCTGCCAATGGTTGTAAGCCCAAAATTGCCTCACGCAGGATGTTGGAATTGCGTTCTAAATCGCCTAGTTCGACTAAAATTTCTACTTGTTCAGAGAATACTGCCAAGCCAACACGGGTGTTGCTCTCTAAGCCCGCGATGAAGGCGATTGCCGCCTCTTTTGCTTGTTCCAATTTGTTCTCATTCGCCATTGACCCCGATACATCGAGCAACAACCAGATATCGGCTTGTTTTTTGACGAATGCCCAACTTTCTTGAATCGCCGCCACCACTTCGGGCGCAGGCACATCCAATACGGTGGTGGGTTGGTTAATATCCACCCCATTTTCGGGGACGAATGGATACCCCAATGGCACATCTGGGTTGGCAGGTCTAAAGCCCTGTTCCATCACCCGTTGTTGCACACTGGGTGTGAGGACATAATCGGTAAAAATTCTTGCCGCTTGTGCTTGTTCTGGCGATACCCACGAAGCATTCAGGATACCGAAGGGATGTTCATGCCAGAATGTGCCTTCTTTGGGATATAACGCCACCAGTTGCTCTGGCGGGCGGATTTCCGTCAGCCCCATGTTGATGAAGAGCAAATCGTTCTCTTCGAGCGCGACAAAATCCAGATAGTCGGGACCCTGTGCGATATATTCTTTGAATTCAGTGGTACGGCGCGAATAATGCCGAATCAATTGTTCGATGTTCCGCACACCTTGTTGCACATCAGGATTATTCACCGTCCCCAGCGTCAACCGCCGTTCGGTGATGCCGTTGGCACGCGCAGAGGCATAAAATTCGGCAATCAGCGTGGATAGTGCCGTTGAACTGATATATGGGTCGGTGTGTCCATAATAGACCGTCCGTCGTCCATTGGGGATGCCATAATCTTGCCAACCATTTGGGCTATTCAACACTTGGAGCAATTCTTCCCAACCAATTTGTACATCTTCGGGATTTTGCCCTGTGCGACTTGCCACCGTGTTGCGAATCGCATCTAAACGGCTTTTCCAAATCGCCATGACCACGGGCGCGAGGGCGGTGGGGCGGGCTTCGGCGAGGTTGAATAATTCACGTCCCGCGAAATAATTCGCCAATGCCAGCCAATGGCTCACAGATGGGGCGAAGATGGTCGGGCGTTCGACATTCTGATTATTCGGTGAGATAATCGCATTGACAATCCCTTGCATCACCGTCCCAGATGACCCACTTTTGCCGACTACATAAATCGGACGTTCGCCACTGGCGAGCGGTTGTCCCGTGATAGGATTGACCCCATTGGCATAAGCCCGATTAAATTCTTCGATGGCTTGTGGCAAATACAACGCCGATTCGGGCGCATAGATGATGCTGATTTCGATGGCATTAGCAGGACGTTCTACAATGGCAGTCGGTTGCGATTGTTCAAATACAACCGATTGATTCGATGCCCCACTGTTACATCCCACCAATCCGAATAAGGCTATCATCACAATTAATAATCGAATAGCAGATAACTGGCGCATATCGTCTCCTTTTTAACGAACACGGTGCCGTGCAAACCACGCTAATAAATTTGTTCCCTTGTTGAGATTTGCTTGTAACAAATAGGGGTCAAACAATGGCTCATATACAATCCCCACATCTGCCCCTTTGCGGAATAATTCATCATTCTGGCTAATGGGCGTGGTGATAGGGCGTAATCCATATTGCGATAATTGCCCTTGTTGAGCGGGTTCTAATAACCATTGCCCAAAAGTTTGGATGGCGCGGAGGCGTGCTTGTTGCGCGGTGGTATCGCCATCCTCGGTCGTCCATGCCAATTGAAAATCGAACACCATCGGATATTCAGGATAACTGACCATCACAGGTCGTGTACGAAGAAAGGTATCGATTTGGGTTAATAATTGTGCTTCGGGCATCAGGGCGATATGTATTGATGCGCCGCGTGTGAGCATGAAGGTGGCGACATCCGCGCCGATGGTGTTGAAATTGGGGACGCTATCCACAATTGGCGCGAGCCATGTCAGAAAATCTTGAGATGTCGATACACCATCTAAGTTGAGCGAGCGAATATAATATGATTCTGCGCCATATAACACCATCAACCCATTCATGCTACTATCTGGCGGTGCAAAGGCGATATTCACATTACCTTGTGGGTTATTCGTGCCAAAATTTGCCCATGTGCCTGCACTGGCGACTGCCTGAACGGTATCCCAATCTAGTTTCAATTCGCCATTTCGGGTGATGGCGTTATAAGCAGGCACAGAAGCCACCCAAATCATCGGTGATAATGCCACCGTGAGGCTATCTTCGACAAGCAGGGGATAGCCCCGATATTGCACCGATAATGATGAACTCGCCAACCACATGTCGGGACGATTGGCATCGTTCCAAGTCGCACGCCACACGGTCATATCATCTGCTGGCGTGGGATTGACGCTGATGCGAATGACGAATTGATCAATTTTGCTCAAATCACTCTGGTTGAATTGGGCAACGGCTTGGGTTATCCAGGCGTGTGCCATTGGATTTGCCACCACTGTCAATTCAATGGGAATGGGCTGTGGTGCTTTTGGCTGTGGCTGATTGCGTTGGATATATCCCCATCCCACAATCCCCAGCGAGATGATGATGAATAAAATGACGATGAGTGTGCCTATTTGTCGCATTCGCTGTTATACCTTTCTAGTTTTCAGTATAAACGACTCTTGCGATTATTATCCCCCAGAAGTTAGGGGAAGGCTATGGGGATGGCTAGAATTGATGATGAAATACATACAAGATAGGCACAAGATGCCTGCATGAATGAGGCGAATTTTGCCAATGCCTTTCGCCATCGGCTCAAAGCCGATGGCGATT
>PGTJ01000332.1 GCA_002794515.1 Phototrophicales bacterium | reverse complement strand
GCGCTACGGGATGCCACCCAATGGTGGTTTCGGCATGGGCATAGACCGCCTGACGATGCTCCTGACCAATCAGCACAGCATCCGCGATGTGCTGATTTATCCACATCTCAAAGACGAAAAATAACGCGCTCATCGTGTCGTGGCATGATAGTCGTTCATGTCACGACTTGACAAATGGTCCTTATGCCATCTACACCATCAACAACACACCCCATCCATCCCGATACACACATCGGGCATGTGCATTATATCGTTGGCGATTTAGAGCGCCAAATCGCGTTTTATCGAGATATATTAGGCTTCAAAATCCATTGGCATAAAGGGAATGCGGCAGGCTTGGGCGCAGGCGATGACGATTTACTACGCTTAACACAACTATCTGGGGCGCGAATTGTGCGCGGAACGACCGGTTTGTATCATACCGCCTTCCTCGTCCCCACAAAATGGGACTTGGCACATCTGTTACGGCGGATTATTCAAACCCAAACACCCGTACATGGCTTTAGCAATCATGGCACACACTTGGCAATTTATCTGCCCGATGCAGAAGAAAACGGCATAGAATTGGCATGGGATTTTCCGAAAGATGTGTGGCCCCAATCGTTTGGGGATATGTTAAGACGGCGCGAATTTGACCTACATGACTTATTAGCAGAAATCGAAAAATCGCCCATGCGTTGGGATGGTATTCGCACAGGGACGCAAATCGGTCATGTCCATTTGCATGTGGCAAACATCGAAGCAGGCGATGACTTCTATCGGGGTGTGTTGGGTTTTGATTATCCTTATAAACAACTCCCCCCACCACAATATGCCCGCCAAATGCGCTTTTTTAGCGCGGGTGATTATCATCATCATATCGGCACGAATATTTGGCAAGGCGAAAATGCCCCACAACCACCAGCCGATGCGACTGGCTTGCGCTATTATACGATCGTATCACCCAATGCCGATGAACACTCTCGGTTGGTCTCACAGGTACATCAACATGGTATCGCCTCAGAAATGACCCTCGATGGGCTTCTCATCCGCGATCCATCGGGTAACGGCATTGTGTTAGTGTCGGCACTCGCAAAAAATTCATAACACATTCGCACAAATCACCCAAAATAGGTTAGAATGAAAGGGATTATCGGATATAATTGCTTTCGACAATCTTTTTTATTCATAACACCTTATTTTGGGATAGACAACGCATGGCGACACCCACATTTGATACGCAATTACTGCTCGATGGCTTAGGACAAGGCATCCTCATCTTTGCCCAAAATGGCAAATTGATTTACGAAAATTTGGCGGTTCGTACCCTGCTCGGCACTGATATTGCCATGCTCCGCAGCAACGGCTGGAGCGCCGCCACCACGCTATTCAAAACTGCTGAACCCGACCCCGATAAACAATTGGAATCGTATCGCATTCAAACATTGACATCGCTCCGTCCAGTGCGCTTTCATATTTTGCTATCTGGAGAGCGCATCCCGTGTTGGGCATCGGCAATCAGCTCCGAAGAAGGCGAAATTTGTACCATGCTGTCATTCGATACGCCCGATTGGGATGCCTTGCACGAACTGATGACCAAATTCCGCACCGAAATGCGCGATGCGGTCGAATCGACATCGGGACATATCGAGATTATCGAACAATTGATGAAGAACAAACAAATCAAAGATGTCGAGACACTCGCCAAGCGTATCAGTGGCTTCACACGGTTGATTCAGATCCACATGAAACGGGTCGGCAGACTCGAAAGCCTGATGGAGCGCCTAGAAGATATTCGCACAGGGGCGCTCAAAGAGGCGTTGCGCGGTCGCAAAAAGAAAATCGCCTTGCGTACATTTTTAGAAGATTTTGAAGAATCGCTGGATGAAGTCGACCTTGTAGATCCCGAAACCGATGCCCATGATCATCGATCACGAGTTCGGATAGATGTGCCAAGCGGGGTGAATATTGATGCCGCCCCCAACTATCTGACGCGCATCTTGCACGACTTGTTACGCAATGCTATCATGTATAGTATGAAAGCCACCCCTATCACCATCCAAGCACGGGTTGTAGGGACGAATGCCCAAATTGATATTCGAGATGAAGGGTATGGCATCCGTGAAAAAGAATATGACCGTGTATTCGAGGCATTCCAACGCGCACGCCAACCACAAATCATCAGCGAATATGGCTATGGATTGAACTTGTATATCTGTAAACATGAGGTCGAGGCGATGAACGGACGCATTTGGTTCACCAGCGAAGAGAATATCGGCACAACCTTCAGCATTATGCTCCCGCTATGGCAAGAAAATAACGCATCTTCTTCCGATTCCAAATGAATGCGCCCGACCACCCCCTTACGAGATTGGATTGCTACGCACACACAAAACGCTCGTCTCGGTTCGGTCTGAGGCGGGCGTTTTTGATTAATAGGTGATTAAGATGGAATTCATGACACGAAACGTATGGGATGCGCTCATCCTCGGCATTATCGCCGTGGGGCTAATCCTCGCCTTGTTACGGCTACGCGCCGATTTTACCCGTCCAATGGACGATGATGATACCGACACACAAGGAGACTAACTCATGCTCGATATAACCCTCATCCGCGAAAAACCCGATTGGGTCAAGGCACAATTGGGCAAATTATATGACCCACCCGCCCTCGAACGGGTGGATGCCATAGTGACACTCGACATCACCCGTCGCCAATTATTGACCAAAAGCGAACAATTACAGGCGGGTCGCAACAAACTCAATAAGGCAATGGGTTTATTGCGCGGAAATAAAAATCTGAGCGATGCCGATAAAATCGCCCGCGCCTTAGGGGCAACTCATTTTATCCAACACGATGAGATAGACCGCGCCGAAGCGATATTGATGGG
>PGTJ01000114.1 GCA_002794515.1 Phototrophicales bacterium | reverse complement strand
TCGCTATATGTCCATAATCGTTTGCCATTTTGTGCATCCCGTGCAAACCGACTGGGTTGTTTGGGCTTAGACATGACAAAATATCCACCGCTCACACCTTCCACATCGGGCGAGCTAGCCAAATAAATTTGCGTCTTTGCGCCTTGCTCAGGAGAAAAAGATAACCAACGCAAAAAACGAAGCACCGAGCGCGCTATGCCAGTGGTATTCGTCCCAAATCCTGTTCGCACACCGCCCGGATGTAAGGCATTCGCGGTGACATATGCCTGTTCAGCCGATAACCGCCGATGTAATTCGTAAGCGTGCAAGACATTCATACACTTGGTTTGACCATATGCCAACACGCCGATATACCGTTTTTTGTTTTGGATATCTTCAAAATTGAATGCGCCAATCCGATGTAGGTTCGATGACACATTGACAATGCGTGAATGCTTCGCTGATGTGCCACTGGCTTTGAGCATATCGAAGAGCAAGTTGGTGAGATAAAAATAACTCATATGATTGAGGGCGAAGGTCATCTCTAAGCCTTCGGCAGTTTCGATTCGCTTATCAAAAATCATGCCAGCATTGTTAACCAGCACATCTAAACGATCATATTTCGCCCGAAATTCATCTGCCACCTGTTTAACCTGTGACATGAGCGATAAATCGGCGATGAGATACCCCACATCGGCATTCGCCACCGCCGATTGAATTTTGGTGATGGTCGCCTTGGCTTTATCTTCATTGCGCCCGATAATCACCACTGTCGCGCCCAATTTTGCCAATTCGAGCGCTGTCACCTCACCTAGCCCGTTGGTCGCGCCTGTCACCATACATACTCGCCCGTGCATGGTTATCATCCTTTTTTCAATCGATCTGCATCAATCTGTTCACTGGCTATCCACAACTTTTGCCAATCTGCCTCGACCATCGATGCAGGACTGCTAGGGACAGGTTTACATTTATCAAAATATTTGCCACTCACCCCTTCTACATCGGGTGATGTCGCCAAGTAGATTTGTGTCTTTGCCCCTTCTTCGGGGGTGATGCGCCAAAAATATAAAGGTAAAAAGATGGGCATAATCACCCCCCATATGCCTTTGGTATTATTTTTGGCAAAGCCACTCTTAATCACCCCTGGGTGCAAGGCATTCACCGTCACAGGGGCATGTTGTGCTTGTAGGCGTTTATTCAATTCGTAGGTGAACATAACATTCATCAATTTGGATTGGCAATAGGCTTTGTATCCATTGAATGGCGACCCCGTGACTTGTAGCTGATTAAAATCTAGCGCATAGCGGGCATGAAGCACCGATGATACATTGACAATGCGCGCCTTTTGTTCGGATGTGCCACTAGCGATGAGCATATCCAACAAGGCATTGGTCAGGGTGAAATAACTCATGTGGTTGAGGGCAAAGGTCATCTCTAAGCCGTCGGGTGTGGTTTCATGGGTGAGGATGAGCGCCCCTGCATTATTGACCAACACATCTAAGCGGTTATATCTCGCCCGAAATTCACGGGCAAGGCGCATCACATCGGCACCAACCGATAAATCGGCGATGATGCCATCGACATGCGGATTGCCACTGGCGCGTTTGATGTCTTCCACAACCTGTGCCGTTTTTTGCCGATTGCGCCCCACAACCACAACCGTCGCCCCCATGTTGGCGAGTTGGTGCGCCGTCACCTCGCCGATTCCGTTGGTCGCGCCTGTCACAATACATACTTTACCGTGCATAGTCCCTCTTAAATTATCAGCAAAACTTACTCAGATGATGAACTTTGATTGTTGGTTTACCATTTTATCGCGTCTATAGGATCGAAGCCATTGGCTGAAAGGTTTAGAAAGCCCTCTAAAGAGGTTGATTTTTACCTCGTCAGTAGATAGCACTTTTAGTGTGCCTTTTTAGCATGTTGCCAGATAGTTTGAGATTCAATAATAATATCAAATATTGACCTGCGCCTTATATCCACATAGCTAAAGCTAGGGGCTTTAAGGCGATTTTTTGGTAATATGAACACATCTGTGACTATGAGTGAGGATTTTGGGAAAAAAATGAAACGCATATGATAAGTTGCTTAATAAATTGTGGCACGATACAAATCTATCGCGCCACAGCAGAAATGATAGGGTAATTATGCTTTTTCGTTGAGTGTCATAGCATCTTGGCGCTTGCTCTGTGATACTGCATAGGCAATTATCGCCAACAAAACGACCATGACGATGATAATCGGCAAGCGTGTGGCATCGGCATTCTGGGGTGCGGCGGCAGTGACGACCAACGGCGCGACCAATAACGAGACCAAATTGACCACCTTAATCATCGGATTGAGGGCTGGACCCGCCGTATCTTTGAACGGGTCACCAACGGTATCACCCACGACAGCGGCTTTATGGGCATCTGACTTTTTGCCACCATAATTGCCCTCTTCGATATATTTTTTGGCGTTATCCCATGCCCCGCCCGCATTGCTCATGAACACCGCCATGAGCTGACCTGCGAGGATAATCCCCGCCAAAAATCCACCGAGTGCCGTTGCACCGAGCAAAAATCCGACCACAATCGGTGTTAATACGGCGATAATGCCCAATGGCAACAATTCGCGTTGGGCGGCGCGGGTCGATACACCCACACATTCGGCATAATCGGGGGTAACTGTACCTTCCATGATGCCCGGCAGACGCAATTGCCTGCGTACCACACCGATCATCTGGAAGGCGGCGCGATTCACCGAGCGTATCAGCAAGGCACTGAATAAAAATATCAATCCACCACCAATTAAAAAGCCGATAAACACAATCGGTTCGGCGATATTGATGCCTGTGCCAAATAACGTCTGTTCCAACGGCACACCCAAACCGAGTTGCACCACACGGGTGTCTGTCAAAAACGAGCCGAACAACGACACGGCGGCAATCACTGCCGAGCCAATCGCCACACCTTTGGTGATGGCTTTGGTGGTATTGCCAACGGCATCCAACGAATTGAGCGTCTCGGCGGCTTCGCCAACACTTTCGCCCGCCAATTCCGCCACACCTTGTGCGTTATCTGAAATCGGTCCAAAGGCATCCATCGAGACGTTGTTGCCTGTGAGTGTCAACATGCCAATGCCCGTCATGGCGACACCATACAAGACGGCGGTGAAGGTATCGACCGATTGAATCCCCTGGGCATTGGTGATGGGGAACAAGCCAAAAATCACCACGCTAGCTAAAATACTGCCCGCGATGACGAAAATCGCCCATACACTGCTCTCCATACCAGTCGCCAAACCGCTCAGGATGGTGGTGGCGGGACCGGTTTGTGTATTTTTAGCGATGTCTCTGACGGGTGGATGCTCCGTATCGGTGAAATAAGCGGTCACTTTATCGATAATAATCGCCAACAGCACACCGACCAATACACATGCCAATGGTTGCCAAATGACCCCGCCCGCGTTGATCGTTGGCTCGCGCATGTAAACCACCGTGAAAATGCCGAATAGCACCGCGCTCAAGATTGCCGCGCTATAAAACCCGCGTGTGATGGCATGTAGCGCATCTTTGCCAGAGGTGGATTTGACCAGATAGGTGCTGATGATCGAACTCAGCACGCCGATTCCGCGCACCACCAACGGGAACACAATCCACAATGGGCTACGGGTGACGGTGGCAAGCGCCAATCCTAAAATCAAACCCGATACGATGGTCACTTCGTAACTCTCGAAAATATCTGCCGCCATACCCGCACAATCGCCGACATTATCGCCAACTAAATCGGCGATGACGGCGGCATTACGCGGGTCATCTTCGGGCAAGTCGGCTTCGACCTTGCCGACTAAATCTGCGCCAACATCGGCGGCTTTGGTATAAATTCCCCCACCAACGCGCATAAACAAGGCTAATAGTGTGCCACCAAAGCCAAATCCTAACAGCGCATCGGGCGAAGCGATGCCGAAGATGATGAATAAAATCGTCCCGCCGAATAACCCCAAGCCATCGGTCAACATGCCTGTGATGGTACCAGAACGATAAGCAATGCGGAGCGCATCACCATAACCGCGTTTGGGGTCTACCGCCGCCGCCGCAACGCGCACATTGCCCTGCACTGCCATATTCATGCCGACAAACCCGACCAGCGCCGAAAATACCGCGCCCATCAAAAATGCCCCTGCCCGCCCAATGGCAATATTCACCCGCGCCACATCACATAATGCCGTGCCTTGTTGCACAATTGCCGATTCTTCTTGATAAACAACGGCATTCTCTTGCATCAAATGCAGAGCATCACCTGTGATCGATGGATTTTCTTGAGCGACTTGGGCGCGAATCGCATCGGCATTCGCCAACACATCGGCACGAATATCTTCGGCAACGGTTGGGCAGAAGTGTTCGATGGCGTATGGCGTGGGATTGACCACATATACACTGAAAAATAACACCACCACCAACACGGCGATGAGGACGGCGATAATCCGAAGTTGAGAACGCAGATAGGCATTTGCCCCCGTTTTGATATACCCCCACACTTGTTGCATTTTCTCTGAGCCTTTGCTCTCCCCTAAAATTTGCCGTGCCAAAAAGCCCGCATAGAGTAAGCCCGCGATGGCAATTGCCAAGACGATATAGATCAAAATAGACTCGGTTTCATTGAGTGGTCGCATAAAAGTCTCCTGTGTGATGCGATAGTTGGTTGATATGGATACATAAAGGGTTGTAAATAGATTTTATTTTATAAAATTGTTAGAAATATAACTTAGATTGCCCTCCTCCACATTATGCTTCAAATATCAATAACTTGGCATATACGATAGCCACATCTAGTGTAAAATTGACACACAATGTTGAAAATGGGCAATTTATTCATTCGAAAGAGCTGTGATGATTATCTCTAATCAAGCCGATTTGAAGGGCATAATGGCAATTGGGCGCATTTGTGCATTGACGCTCCAACACATGATCGCCCATGCCGAAGTGGGCATGTCGACCGCCCAATTAGACCGTATTGGGGCAGATTTTTTAGCCAAGCATCACGCCCGTTCTGCGCCGATTTTAGCCTATCGCTTTCCTGGTCATACGTGCATCAGCATTAATGATGAGGTGGCGCATGGCATCCCCAGCACAGATAAAATCATCGGCGCGGGCGATATGGTGAATATCGATGTATCGGCAGAAAAAGACGGGTATTGGGCAGATTGTGGCATGAGCATTTGTATGCCACCTATCGCCCCCGAACGCCAAAAGATGTTGGATATCACCCGTGAGGCATTTGATGTGGCGTATAACCACGCCAAAGCAGGGGTATGGGTGTATGATGTCGGGCGTGCCGTAGAAAAATTCGTCATCCGCAACGGCTTTCAGGTACTCGACCAATTGGCGGGACATGGTGTTGGGCGGAGCATCCACGAAGAACCATCTATCCCCAACTGGTATTACCGCACCATGCGCCAAAAATTAAGCGAAAATGGTGTGGTGACGCTTGAACCGTTCATCTCAATGCGGACACGCACCATCATGCGAATGCCCGATGGCTGGACGCTCAAAACCAGCGATGGGAGTGTGGCGGCACAATTTGAACACACGGTCATCATCACCAAAGATAAGCCGATACTGGTCACAGTGGCATCATAATTTGAATTTGCAGGGCGGATATACGCTTCGCTAATCCGCCCCCCCACACGCCGAAAAATTCTCATGATCTGAACGGGACAATTAGCGCATAGCGCGTATATCGTCCCTATGCCAATCCAATGATCATACCAACTTATTGGGATTCATCAGCCCGTTGGGATCGAAAAATCTAATCGCCGATTGAATCGCCCCAATGCCCAATTCGCCTTTTTCGACCGATAAATAAGGCATGTGATCATATCCAACACCATGCTGATGACTAATCGTCCCCCCATTATCCACAATGGCACGGCTGACCGCCTCCTTAAGCGATGCCCAACGGCGCAGTGTTTCATCGGGTGTGGGCGCAATTCGGAATACATAGGTGGTATAAATACTCGTGCCGAATGGATATAAATGCGATAGGTGGGTGAACACATGCACTTTTTCGCCGACATCGGCGAGGGCGTGGTGCAAGGCGCGTTCCATCAGGGCGATGAGGGTTGGTGTATTCGTCCAGTCGGTGGATGTCTCGACGGTATCCACCGCGTAACCTGCATCCCATAATGTATTACGCAGATACGGCGTATGAAAGCGATTTTTGCGCCATTGACCGCCGAAAATTTTGCCAATCCGCAGATGCACCCCGCCATAACGCCCGGCAATGCCATGCACTTCCTTGACGGCGAGGCGTGCCAATGCTTTTGAGCCTGTCACACCAAAGATGAACATGGTCTTTTTATCTTTGATGCCTTGTGTCGAGAGGACATCTTCTAATAAGCCGATGAGGCGACGCTTTCCCGCCAGCGCCAGATTGGTCTCGGTCTCGATGGTTGTGCTATAACGCAACATGGAGAGGGGCAAGCGTGCTTGCACAATTTCACGCACTGCGGCGATGCCACTCTCGAAATCGGGGAAGAACACCGCCCGAAATTCATCCACTTCGGGTTGTGGCGATATTCGCACTGTTGCTTGGGTGATGATGCCCATGCGTCCCTCAGACCCCAACACCCATTGGCGCAAATCGGGACCCGCCGCCGATGCGGGGAATGGAGGCATATCTAATGTGCCGATTGGTGCTTCCATCCGACCACCCGCGAATAATTGCTCGATCCTGCCATAATATAACGATTGCTGACCACTCGACCGCGCCGCAATCCAACCACCGAGTGTCGAATATTCAAATGATTGTGGATAATGCCCCAATGTGAAACCTTGTGCGCGGAGCAATGCCTCTAAATCGGGACCCGCGATGCCCGCGCCAAATGTGGCGAGGCGGGTTGTGCCATCCAGATGAATCAAACGATTCATCCGCCCCATATCCACCGTGAGGACGGGCTGGTCGCTTTTTTGTGGATTGATATGCCCCACCACGCTCGTCCCACCGCCATATGGGATGAGTTTGGTATCGGTCTCTTTGGCATAGGCGATGAGCGCCCGCACATCCTCTTCGGTGACAGGATAGGCGACACCATCTGGAAATATGCCGATTTGCCCCGTGCGGAGCGCGAGCCAATCTGGAAAACTCTGTCCACGCGCATGAAGTAAACGGTCTTGATTATCGGTTTTGATGAGGGGATGCGCTTTTAATCGGCTATTTGGCACACTGCCTAAGACCTGATTGAGGGTAGCATCTTTGGGTGGTGATGATGCCCCGACTCGCGTTTGTAAAAAGTCATCTGCACCTGCGGGCAAATGGCTCTGATGGGTCGTATCGCCCCAGCCATTCCAACGTCTCATGATTGGTGTCTCCCTGTGTGATAATTGAACAAATTTGCTTTTTTATGCTAAAATAAACGATATGCCCTCTATTTTAGCCTATGGCACGATGGTCACAAAAGGTACATATAATGCGAAATCTATATTATGGTGATAATTTAGAAGTCATGCGTAAATACATAAAAGATGATAGTGTTGATTTATGCTATAT
>PGTJ01000407.1 GCA_002794515.1 Phototrophicales bacterium | reverse complement strand
GTGGATACCCTTGTTCGAGTTCTTCGTCATCTGCTTGGCGCAATTCTAATACTTCGACTTCATAAGTGACCACTTTGCCCGCGAGCGGGTCATTGAAATCGAGTACGACCGAGTCATCATTGATGGCGCTCACAACGGCTTCGAGCAAGTCGCCGTCTTCGGCTTCGAGCAACACTTCCATGCCCACCTCGAGGTTGTCTGGCACATCTTCGCGTGCGACCACCTCGACATCTTCTTCATCATATTCGCCATAGGCATCTATCGGTTGTAAGGTGACGGTGAATTTATCACCCGCTTTTCTGCCTTCGAGGGCGGCTTCTAATCCGGGGACAATATTGCCCGCGCCGTGTAAATATTCTAAGGGATCATCCGCATCGGTTTGTTCAATCTCTACACCTTCGGATGTTAGGCGGTATGCAATAGAAACGACAACGCCTTTTTCAATTTTGTTCACAGCCATGTATGTCTTTGTATCCTCATATCAAACCAAGAGCCTCCGAAATTAAGGCTCATCACAAGCCGTCATTATAGTGCAAATTGCACAACTGGGCTAGGGGCGAATCAATTCCCCTCATAACGCATTTATTGACCTTTCATGAACCCTTAAAAACTCATGATTGCCAAATAAGACCCAATGCGTTACAATAAAAATATGATGTTTACATGATGAGGAATAGAGAATCATTGATGATACCCGAAAAAACACTGCAAACCCTTGAACTGGATAAAATCCTGAACAAATTAGCCACCTATACGACATTTTCGGGTGGTGAAGATTTGGTGCGCGGGTTGTATCCGACAACCGATTTGGCAGAGGCGCAATTGTGGCAAAAAGAGACCGCCGAAGCCCGTTTGCTCTTCGAGAATAAGACCAATATCACACTTGGCGGGGTGCGTGATGTGCGCGATATTGCCCGCGCCGCCCAACGCGGTGTGGTGATAGACCCGCCGATTTTGCAGGATATTCGCAATACCCTACGGCGTGGCATGACGCTCAAGCGCACCTTGGGGCGCATGAAGCCGAGCTATCCCCTGTTGGCGAATTTGGCAGAGATGATAGAAGAAGAGACCGATATTCAAGACGCGATTAGCAATGTGTTGGATGATAATAATGAGGTCAAAGATTCGGCTAGTCCAAAATTAGCCATCATCCGCCGCGACCTGAAAATCGCCTTCGAGCGCTTACAAACCAAGTTACAACGGTTGATTAGCACCCCTAGCAAGGCACAATATCTGCAAGAGGCGATCATCACCATGCGTGGCGGGCGTTATGTTGTGCCAATTAAAGCCGACCATAAAGGCAAAATTCCGGGCGTGGTACATGATTCATCGTCATCGGGTGCAACGCTGTTCATCGAACCGCTCGAAACGGTGGAATTGAATAATCAATGGCGCGAATTGCAGATAGAAGAAGAAAAAGAGATTCGGCGCATTCTAGCCGCCCTCAGCGCTCAGGTTGGTGAACGGGCAGATTATATCGCCCATACAGTCGGGGTATTAGCCTATCTGGATCTGACATTCGCCAAAGCGCGTTATGCCGATGACCAAAAAGCGGTGCAACCCGTCTTACTGCCATTTAAGCCACGCCCCAACACACCCAATCATCCGGGCAGTACTATTTACCTCAAAGGCGCACGCCACCCCTTGTTACATGGCAATGTTGTGCCGTTGGATATTGAATTTGGCGATGAAACATGGGTGATGGTGGTCACAGGTCCCAACACGGGCGGGAAGACGGTCTCGCTCAAGACGGTCGGTCTGATGAGCCTGATGGCGCAGTGTGGCTTACATCTGCCCGCCGAAGAGGCAAAATTGAGCGTATTCGATGGCATCTTCGCCGATATTGGGGATGAGCAGAGCATCGAACAATCGCTGAGTACCTTTTCATCGCACATGCGGAACACCATCCAAATTTTAGAGAATTGTGATGAGCGGTCATTGGTCTTATTAGATGAAGTCGGCGCTGGCACAGACCCCGCCGAAGGCTCGGCATTGGCGCGGGCGATTTTGACCACGCTGGTCAATCGGCATGTGACCACCATGGTCACAACACATCACCCCGAATTGAAGATTTACAGTGTCGAGACACCCGGCGTACGCAATGCCAGTGTAGAATTTGACCTCGACACACTCGCCCCCACCTATCGGTTGATTGTCGGCTTGCCAGGGCGGTCGAATGCGTTGGCGATCGCCACCCGTCTCGGCTTGAGCCAAGACATCATCGAATTGGCAAAGAGCATGGT
>PGTJ01000177.1 GCA_002794515.1 Phototrophicales bacterium | reverse complement strand
GGAGAACCTTCCATGACCCCACCTCGGCACTATCGATTACTTCTGTTGATGATCATAGCCGGTATGGTGATGATGACGATCACTGTATCAGCCACAAGTAACCAGCAAGAAGATGTTGTTATCCAAGAATTGGTGATCGGCAACACCGAATTTGCCTTCGACTTTTTTCAGACGCTGATTGGCGTGGACAACAGCAATTTTGTGTTTTCGCCATATAGCCTCTCGGTGACATTTGCCATGACCTTGGCAGGCGCTCGTGGAAATACCGCCGATGAAATTCGAGATGCCTTTCATCTTCACCTTAATTTGCCAGATTTACACCGGGCATTTTCGCGCCTGACGATTAGCCTCAATAATCCAGATCGCACCAGTCGGATTATTGTTGCCAATGCCATTTGGGGAGAACGCACATTTGTATTTAGCCCAGATTATCAACAGTTGATGCTCACGACTTATTCTAATGGCTTCCGCCCGACCGATTTCGTTAATGCACCAGAACAAGCTACCAATGAAATCAACCAATGGGTGAATAACCTGACAGAGGGCAAAATAGAGCAAATTATTCCACCAGGCACTATTGATAACCTCACGCGCTTGGTCATCGCCAATGCGTTGCTATTCAAAGCCGATTGGCTGACACCATTTGATAGTAACGAAACACGCGATGGCAGTTTTTATACATTTGATGGCGAAATTTTTGTGCCGATGATGCACGGCAAAGAGATGTCTTTCGCTTGTTTAGAAGATGAAGAATTCGGATTTTTGGCAGTAGAATTGCCTTATGCCGACCAATCGGCTTCGATGGTCATCATCATGCCCTATGAAAAATCGTATGAAGACTTTTTAGACGTGTTTACTGCCGATACTTTCTTCCAAATATTGTATGAGATGAATAATTGCTTCGGCAATGTCATCATGCCCAAATTCACCGTACAAAGCCAATTTAATCTGAACGAAATATTAGCCGAATTAGGCGTGATAGATGCTTTTAGCCCCACAGCCGATTTTTCGGGGATGAGCAACGCGCCCGAATTGTATATCACATCGGCGCTTCATCAAGCGCGTGTAGATGTGACGGAAAAAGGCACAGAAGCGACGGCATCTACAGCCGTTGTGGCAGGTGTGAGAAGCACAGGAACAGAGATAACGATTAATAGCCCGTTCTTCTTCGCCATCATCGATATTGAAAGCAATACTATTTTATTCTTGGGCAATATCATAAACCCATCAGACACATAAATCATGATGTGTGTATCAGGGCGCGACAAATTGCGCCCTAATAGCAAGCAAAACATGGCTCATGCCATATCCGAAAGACCCTTCCGCAGGGTTTGTACCCGTTCTATAAAGCGCTGGAAGGTCGCCTCTTGTTCGGCATAGCGTTTGGAGAGCGCCTCTAAACGACTAAAAATCGGCGTGAGGATTTGTGTTCCATACTGTGCCAGTCGTCCACGTTCCCGTTGGGTGAGTTCGTTGAGGGCTTGTTCATATTTGGCTTTGAGCGCCTCTAATTGTGCTGTGAAATCGGCTTTGGTCTTTTGGGTGATGCGATTATAATAACGCCATGCGAACAAACCGCCCAAACCCAGCATAGGGGCTGTCGCCAAAATCACAGGGGATACACCGGGTGCGGCAATGCTGAGGATTGTGCCGACCAAACCGAATAAAGTCGCCCCCATGCTGGTCGTAAAACCGCTCATGTTGGTCTGAAATTCTTGTTGAATTTCATCGATCATCCGCCCCGTAGAATATGATTTTAATTCCGCTTCGGCGAGTCGAATGGCTTCTTCGAGGCTTTCGCGTTGTTCGGCATAACTGCCCGCATCCAAACCACTCACCTCCTGATTGAGCAAATCCACCACTTTATTCAAGCGGTCTATCACATCCCGCCAATATACGCGACTTTGGTCGACAACAGCGTTGATATAACCGGTGGTTGCATCATTGATATCGCGCAAAGACCGCCCAATAACCACATCCTGAAATTCGGCTTGGAGTTTGTCGCGCTTGATGCCCCGCCCAATACGACGTATAGACAGGTTGGCATCCAAAAAGCTAAGACCACGCAATTTCATGCCTGCGAATACCGCATCGATATCTTGTTTTGCCTTGAGCAGTTGACCGTCCAACGCCAATGATTGGGTTTGGAGTTCACGCTCGACATCTTTCACTTTGGCAGTATCGGCACGCATAACATCCATTTTAGACCGCAATTGGTCATGATATTTCTGGATAAGTTTTTCGGCAGTGGTCAGTTGCGCCAATAATTTTTGGCGTGCAGGTGATGCTTGTGCCAATTCACCACGCAGATGTGCCTTGATCACATCTAAACCGCCTGTATCGCCATTGGGTGTCGGGTTTTTGGCATAGGCGAGGGCTTGCTTGGCAGATACCATGAAGATGAGCGGGCTAATGCCCAAATATTCTTTGACCTGTTGCTCAATAAACCGTTTAACTTGTGCCTGTTCGTTGGGTTGCAAGAGGTCTATCTGATTGACGACCAAAATCATCTTCTTGCCATAATTTTTCGCCAATTCCATATACAGGCGTTCAGTCTCGGCGAAGGCACGTTTAGCAGAGAGCAAAAAGATGACCAAATCACTGCGATGTAAAAAGTCTTTGGCAACCTTCTCGTGCCGTTGGAACACCGAGCCTGTGCCAGGGGTATCGACAATCGCCACACCATCACCACCTGTATTAGGATGCGCCCATTCACGGGTGCTTTCATCACGGGTAACAGGTTTGAGGTTCGGCGTGGGGTTATATCGGATGAGTTCGATCATCTCGGTGGTGGGTGTGATGCCAGTGGGCAACATCTCTTCACCCAAGAGTGCATTCACAAAAGTGGATTTGCCCGCATTAAACTCACCGATAATCACCACCAAAAAGAACATCTCGCGCAAATCTCTGATGACATCGGCAAGGCGCTTGCGGTCATCTTCGGTGATGTCGCCCATTTCTGCCAATGATGCCGATACATCGGTAATCAAATCTATCTGCGATTCTCTGAGCGCCGCCAGCGCCCCTTCTAATTGTGTCATGTCATTATCACCTTCAGGTTAACGTCCGAATAGGCGTTTTTTGCCCAATTTGCCCAATTCTGCCTCAATTTCCACCATTTGCTGATTCGCTTTTTGCAGTTTATTCAGTTGTTCATTCTGAATTTGTGTTTGTGCCTCGACCAAGCGCGTAAGCGGAGCGACCACCTCTTGACGCAAAGTCATACCATGTTGCAATTGCTTATCTGCTGCCTTGGAGACAATTTCGATATATTGTGCTTGTAATTTTAACATGCGGTTGGTATGCCCACCCGCCAAAATACGTCCGATAATCGGCAAGGTGAAAAAGCCAATGATTGCCATGCCCAAGAACACCAAAAAGATGCCCAAATCGAAACCATTGAGCAATTGAATCACGATGAAAATAATGAGCAAAGTCAATTCAAATGTTGCTAACATCAAGACACTATTCCGCAATCCATTTTCGATGCGTTCCGTCTCGATTAAGCGCGATTCGCCCTCGATCACCTCTAAATCGGCGCGAATTTCTTGCAAGGCGGTGCGGTCATACTTGACTGGGGCGCGAATATCGCCAATCACCTTGCCCCGAATCGTCTCTGGCAAGGCTTTGATTTCTTTTTGTGCATATTTGACCAAATCATCGACATCTTGCAAATCTTTTCCTTCGAGGCGCGGTCCGAGTTGCCCAACAACATCGGGCAATTGGCTGATCGGCTCATAAACCTTGTGTTCCTCAAATACGAGGCGGGTATAAGATGGATTTTGACGCACACGGGCGAAAATACGCGATAATCCCAATATATCCATACATCCCCAGCGCACTGCCTTGATGGTATGTGACCACTGGAACACCTCTCGGATGGCTTGTGTGCCACGCAAGGTCGCTTCGCTAAATTTGCCCCCAATGAGGGTCAACTGATCGCGGATGATTTTTTGCAATTCGCGCTCATATCCATTCATCTGCTGTTGAATGTTATCGGCAATTGATTGATATTGGTCAAGCACCGATTGATTGGCTTTGACCGCCTCTAATGCTACTTTATGCACATTCTGCGTGATTTGCAGTGGAGTTTGTAATTTTTGACGCAGGCGTTCTACGTCATCTAGTTGTTCATCGAGATATTGCTCGAATTGATTTAAGCCACTTTCTGCCCATTTTTCGGGGTTAACCGTGTCGCCATCCCATGCCGCTTGTCCAATACGTGCCGAGACCATCCATACAGGCACGCGCAAATTCAGCTTGTCGAGGCTTTGGTCGAGGACATATTGACGCACCGCCTGTTTTTCATCTTCAGAGAGCAAATCGGCTTGGTTGATGACAATTAACACTTTTTTGCCATATTCGCGCAATTGTTGCAGATACTCCATGTTGCGTTGAGTCATGGCTTGTGTGGCGAGCATGACCAAAACCACCGTATCACTACGATGCAAAAAGCGGCGTGTGGTCTCTTCATGCTTCTGAAAGATGGATTCGAGACCTGGGGTATCGACAAAGCTGACTTTTTTGAGCAACGGCGATGGATGAAAGACGGTATCCACCTCCCCACCCGATTCCATGCGTTGGGTATCTATGCCCCAGCGCAAAATGCTGATGCGGTCGGTTGTGGGGACGGGTCCGACCGTCAGCAAATCTTGTGTTCCCAACAAGGCGTTAATCAGGCTGGATTTGCCACTATTAAACGGACCCACAAAGACCATCAAATACGGATGGTCGGCATGAAACAACGCATCGCGCACCTGGGCAACGCGCTCTTCTCCCAATGTTTCAATTTTGGGCAGAACGGTGAGTAAATCGTTGATGACCTCATATTCACGACGACGAATAGCTTCGTACGCGGTCACTAAACGAGTATCGACAGTATCTTCCACATTCCACCTACCTACAATCTTGTCTGGTCACGAGCCTCACCGATGAGGCATATCCCCACTAGGATAGCACAGAACTGTTATTTTTAGGATAGATGTGGCATATCAAAATTTTAATATGGCAGGCGGATGAAGAAGGTCGTGCCTTTATTTACCTCGCTTTCGACCGTAATTGTGCCATCATGATTTTCGACAATTGACTTAACGATAGACAACCCAAGCCCTGTGCCTTCTACCTGCATATGGGCATCATTTTTGACCCGATAAAATTTCTCGAACAGATGTGGCAAATCGTCTTTTGGGATGCCCATGCCTGTATCTTGGACTTTGATAATCACACTATCAGTGGTGATTTCTGCACTGAGAGTGACTGTCCCGCCATTGGGGGTATATTTGATAGCATTACTGAGCAGGTTTTGTAACACCTGCTCCATGCGTTCTAAATCCATCGGCACAACAGCATCTTCATCGGGTGGCAAAAAGGTGAGGGTAATATTTTTATCACTCGCCGCCAATTTGAACACGGTGAGGTTATCATCTAAAAATTTATTGAGCTGAACGGGTTGGAGATTAATGGCACGTCCTGTCTCAATTTTCGCCAAATCGAGCAGACCCGTGATGAGATTTTTCATCATCTCGGCGCTATTTTCGATGATATGCAACAACTCACCCGTCTTTTCATCCATATCGGGGTTACGCCGACGCATCAGGCTGACAGCGGTCTTGACGGTGTTGAGCGGATTTTTGAGGTCATGCGCCGCAATGGAGAGAAATTCATTTTTCAAACGATTGGCTT
>PGTJ01000475.1 GCA_002794515.1 Phototrophicales bacterium | reverse complement strand
TCCATCGTCACCGATGGTGTGAAGGTCGGGCTGGGGGTAAGGTGAGGGTTGCTGTTGGTGTTGGTGTCTCTGTCGGTGTGAAGGTCGGTGTCGGTGTATTGGTCAATGTCTCGGTTGGTGTCGGTGTATTGGTCGGCAATTCTCCGAATAAGGGTGTTGGCGTGAAGTCTTCTGTCGAGACCAACGGGATGCTCAATGTCTCGGTGATTTCGGGGGTATTGGTTGCCAGTTCGGCGAATGGGGTGATGGTTGGCGTTTCGGTGGCGGGCATGAGTGGCAAATCTTCAAGGGTTGCTGTTGCATCTTGTGCCACAACCAAGGGTGTGCTTTCTTCGGTTAAATCCACCACAATATCGGGCGTGAATTCGGGTTCAACATCAGGGGTGATGATGACCGTTTGCGATGAGATGGTCGGGGTGACAGCCACCGAGACCGATTGAGGCAACGCATCGAGTTCATCGCTCGCTTGCCGAAAACAACCCGTTAATGTCAGGAGCATGAGTGGCACTAAGAAAATCAATCTTTTCATCGCCATAGCCTCTTTCAGGAAAACCACATGATTGGAAACAGTCTATTCCATTGTTAATGATACACGTTCTGCCCTATTTTCGCAAAGTCTAGCGTACAATTCCGCAACAATTAGGATATTTTTCTCAAACCAGAATGTTGAAACACGCGCTTTTCTGCTAGACTATAACTATGAGATGATAGATTACGCTTTATAAATGCCAACTCGCGTTTATAGATGAAAGGAAGCCTTTGTGGAAAACACAGACAAACCGCGTGTCTTAGTGGTGGATGACGACCCTGCTTTGCAAAAATTGGTCACAACCTTGTTACAACGGGCAGGCATGGACTCGGTTGGGGCATTAACTGCCGCAAGCGCCGCCGAAGTCCTCAAAGAACGCCCATTACCCAATGTCATTATCCTCGATATGATGTTACCCGATACCAGTGGCATTGAATTTTTGAAGCAGATGCGTTCTAAAGAAATATTCGACCATGTGCCAGTGGTGATTTTATCGGCATTAGCCGACCCCGACCAAATCCGCGAGGCGCTCAATTCGGGCGCAGATCGCTATCTGACCAAGCCATACATTGTCAATAATCTCATTTCGACCGTACAAGATTTAATCCGTAACGGTAGACCCAAAAAATAAGGATGTTCTGAGTGATAAAGGCGAATTGAAGATGATAACCGATGCAGAACTGACAATCTTGAACTTAGTGGCAGAAGGGGCGCGTTATGGTCATGATGTTCAAGACATCATCGAAAAGCGCGGGTTGCGCGAATGGGTGACAATTGGATATTCATCGGTTCATTATCTGCTCAATAAACTCGAAGAACAACACTTGCTCATTAGCGAATTGCGTTCCGAAGGGCGAACACCCGCCCGCAAGTTATATCGCATCACCGAGGCAGGTTTGGGGATATTACAAACGGCGATTGCCGACCGCCTGCGCCAACCGCGTCCATTTGGCACTGGGTTTGAATTGGCGTTGGCGAATCTGAATGTCCTCAAACCCGCCCAAGTGTATCGCATCCTGACACAACATCGTGCCGATTTACAACAACGCTTGTTGCTCATCGAGCAATCGCTCCAACGGCAACAAAAACAAGGGGCAGTTCCAGAGCATATCCAAGCCTTG
>PGTJ01000108.1 GCA_002794515.1 Phototrophicales bacterium | reverse complement strand
GCGATCACCTCCCCATCTACCCATTCATAATGTTTATCGGCATAGGTTTCGAGATATTCTTCTGCCGAGATATATCTTTTTTCTGATGTAACTTTTTCATCTGCTTGAATAATCATCTCTGACATAGTTCAATCCTCACACATGACTGATACCATTCATCATACCATAGTTTGCATTTTGTCATCTTTTGCGGTTAAATAACCATCAAAATTATTTTGAATGACAAAAGGATATATAATCATGTCTGATGTTCGTATGAAGCGCCTCGCCGATGTGTTGGTGAATTATTCGACAGAGGTGAAAAAAGGAGATTGGGTGGGGATTTTGGGTGATGTCGCCACTTTGCCGATGTTGCGTGAAGTCTTTTTGGCGGTTGTTCGGGCAGGTGGAAATCCCACTTTATTCATCAGTGACGAGACGATGAATCGCATCTTTTTGCGCGAAGCAGATGATGATCAAATCAAATGGCTCGATCCCACCATGACCGAATATGTCGAAAAAGGGGATGTGTATATCCGCATCGGCTCATCCACCAACACACGCGCCATGACCAATATTAGCGGGGCGCGTGTGCAACAAGTCGCTTCTGCACGCCGTTCTTGGCTCGATACGCGCCTGAATCGCTCGGCAAAAGGCGAATTTCGTTGGGTGGGGACGTGGTATCCCACCGAAGCCAGCGCCCAAGAAGCCAATATGAGCCTTGAAGAATACGAAGATTTTGTGTATGGTGCGGCATTTTGTGATAAAGCAGATCCCATTGCCGAATGGCGCAAAATGGAAGCCGTGCAACAGCACAAAGTAGATTGGTTGAAGGGCAAAAAGCGTGTCACACTGAAAGGTCCTAATATTGACCTGTCATTGAGCATCGAGGGGCGCACATTTGTCAACAGTCATGGCAAGCGCAACATGCCTTGTGGCGAAATTTTTACGGGTCCCGTTGAAGATTCGGTCAATGGTTGGGTGCGCTTCACCTATCCATCGATTGTTGGTGGACGTGCCGTGACGGGTATCGAACTCAAATTTGAGGCGGGCAAGGTGGTCTCTGCACATGCCAAAGAAAATGACGAATTGCTCCAAGCCCAACTGAATACCGATGCAGGGGCGCGGTATTTGGGCGAATTTGCCATTGGCACAAATTTTGGCATCAATAAATTCACGGGTAACATCTTATTCGATGAAAAAATTGGTGGCACAATTCATATGGCGATAGGCATGGGGTATCCCGAAACGGGCAGTGTGAATAAAAGCGCCGTCCACTGGGACATGATTTGTGATATGCGTGATGATAGCGAAATCTATGTGGATGGTGAGCTGTTATATAAAAATGGACAGTTCTCGGTATAAACACCCAGAACCCGCTTTATAATTAGCTCGATTGATCGGGTTTAGGATAAGTTCGGCAGGTGTTTGAGCGCCTGCCGATAAAATCGCTAACTTTTTGTGCCATCTCGCTCAAAGCCATAAGCATGGCATAGCGTTAATTGAAAAAATATTGGCTATCGGTATCTTTTTCGGCTAACATGCCTCGCAATTCAAACAACTGGTCACGTAATGCCGCCGCTTTTTCAAATTCTAACGATTGCGCCGCTCGTTTCATCTCTTTTTCGAGTTCTTTAATCATCTTGTGGATTTCTGCGGCGCTCATCTCGGTCACATCCACTTCTGGTGATTCGCCTTGTTCACCTTTGATACGTGCCGTGAGGTCTTTAATCTCTTTGACGATGCTGGTCGGTTTGATGTTGTGGGCGGTGTTGTATTCCTCTTGAATTTTGCGTCGCCGATTGGTCTCATCCAACGCACGGCGCATGGAATCGGTCATCGTATCGGCATACAGGATGACCGTCCCTTCGATATGACGCGCCGCCCGCCCGATGATTTGGATGAGCGCCGATTCTGATCGCAAAAAGCCTTCTTTATCGGCATCTAAAATCGCCACCAGCGATACTTCGGGCAAATCTATCCCTTCACGGAGCAGATTAATCCCCACCACCACATCATAGACACCGAGTCGCAAATCGCGCAGGATATCGATTCGTTCTATCGTATCAATTTCGGCATGGAGATGATGCGCCTTGATGCCCATCTCATTCAGATAACCTGCTAATTCTTCTGCCATACGTTGGGTGAGGGTGGTGACGATCGCCCGTTGCCGATTTTTGACCCTGCGGGCGATTTCTTGCAGTAGATCATCGATCTGACCTGCTGTTGGTCGCACATGACAAACAGGGTCTAAAATACCCGTTGGGCGAATGACCTGTTGCACGATTTGTTTGCTGATTTCGCGTTCATACGGACCGGGTGTCGCCGATGTATAAATCACCTGACGGATTCTATCTCGGAATTCGTCAAAATTGAGCGGGCGGTTATCCAACGCGCTCGGCAAGCGAAAGCCATAATCCACCAGTGTTTGTTTGCGTTGCCGATCCCCATTATACATCCCGCGCACCTGGGGGATGGTCATATGGCTTTCATCGACCACCAATAGATAATCATTGGGCATATAATCTAACAACGTATGCGGTGGACTGCCCGGTGGACGTTGGTCAATATGGCGCGAATAATTTTCGATACCTGTGGTATAGCCCACCTCGCGCAACATTTCGATGTCATAGCGTGTACGTTGTTCAATGCGTTGTGCTTCGACCAATTTATCTTGTGATTTGAAATACGCAATTTGTGCTTCGAGTTCTTCTTCAATGGCGCGCACTGCCTGACGGGTGCGTTCTTCATCGGTCACGAATTGCTTGGCGGGTAAAATCGTCACTTGGTTATATGTCCCCAAAATTTCGCCGGTGAGCGGGTCGAATTCGGTAATGCGCTCGATATCATCGCCGAACATAGCGATGCGATACGCCGTCTCTAAATAAGCCGGATAAATTTCGAGTGTATCGCCTCGCACACGAAAATTGCCCCGTTCTAACACCATATCATTACGGCTATATTGAATTTGTACCAACTTGCGGAGGATGATGTCGCGTCGTAAATTGGCTTGCCCAACCGTTAATTCGACCATTGTTTTGCGCCATGCTTCGGGGTCGCCGATGCCATAGATGCACGACACCGATGCCACAATAATCACATCGCGCCGTGTCATCAACGATGCCGTTGCCGACAGGCGTAATCGTTCGATGGTGGCGTTAATATCGGTCTGTTTTTCGATATGCAGGTCATAACGCGGGACATACGCCTCTGGTTGATAGTAATCATAATAACTAACGAAGTATTCCACCGCATTTTTGGGGAAGAATTCTTTGAATTCAGCATACAATTGTGCCGCCAATGTCTTGTTATGGGCGAGGATGAGTGTCGGTTTTTGTGTTGATGTAATAACATTAGCTATTGAAAATGTCTTACCAGTGCCCGTCCCGCCTAGCAATGTTTGGTCTGTATATCCTTTCAGAATGCCATCGACTAATTTTTCGATAGCTTGTGGTTGATCGCCAGTGGGCTTAAATTCAGATACCAATTCAATTGGGGGCATGAATTTATTTATCCTTTTAATGAATGATGACTGAACTTTGATTATAGCACAAAATTGCGGATTTGTGTGCGATTTTGCCAATTGCCCTCAAAAACGGGTGCAAAATGATGTATCGGCATTATTATCAGAATTGGACTAACGATAATGGGTGCGCCAAAATTCAATCTCTAATTGCGCCCCATACACATCATTATTCACACCAGGTCCCACACGACCCACATATAACACCTCATTGTGCTGAATTGGCACGCGGATGGGTGCGCGTCCATTGACAATCCCCACAATAAAGCGCAAGCCCGCTTGTTCACAGGCTTGTATCACCTGCGGTGTGATGGTATTGGTCGCCATGTCATACCCACTGCCATAAGGTGTGACCAATGCCCGCACAGGCATCCCGATTTTTTCGGTGATGAATGTAGCAGATGTGATGATCTCGGTTTCGTAATCTGCCCACGTCATGGCGCGTCTGCCCAACACCGAATGGTAGGCGGTATGCGTCTCGAAGGCGATGCCTTGTGCTGTCCATGCGCGTAATTCATCCCACAGGGCATCATCTTGTTCCAAATCGGGGCGGGTGATGTGTGCGAATGTCCCTTTGATACCCCGTTCTACCAATGCGTCTTTCATCGCGCCGAAATATTCGATGATGGTCGGGTTTTGCCCTTTCACGGCGGTGATGTCATCGATGCTGATGAGGATTGGCTTGTCGGGCAATGCCGATAACCCCAACAAGGCATTTTCGAAATCAGCATAATGGATGCCTGTATAGCCGTTATCTAGCAAATAATCGAGGATAGGGGGCAATATCCACCGATGTCGACTGTGCAACATCAATGACGGTGGGATGGGAATTTGGCTGGGCAATGCTGATTCGGTATCGTAGGTGGTATGGGCAAATACCTGACCTGTGCCGAAAATCACGCCACTGCTGGCGATGATGCGTAAAAAATCGCGTCTGGTTAGTTTGCTCATCCTAATCCCGACTTATAACCTATCCATCGATCGATATGTGGTGAATTGTGCCACCGATTGCTTCATCAAACAAGATGTTAATCGGTTATACTGTAAAGAAACGAAAGGATAGTCATGATGTTCAGATTGATTATTGTACTATGTTTATTGGTGATGACTTTGCCGATATTGGGGCAAAGCGATGATGATACCATCTACGATGACCCGCTATTTCGTTTTCCGATCCCGCAAGGTTGGACGGATATGAGCGCCGATGGACTAGCGCATTTCGTCAATCCAGAAGAAACTGTTCATTTATATGTCTTTGCGATTGCAGATCGCACACCCAACCAATTGCCCGCTCATCTTATCCCCGATTTTTCGGGCGTGTCTATTCAGAGCAACCCTGTCCCATTGGGGATGCTCACATGGACACAAGATGTGTATCTATTGCCTTCTGGCGAGATATTAGCCGTAATTTATTATGTCGATGATACTGGTATGACATATGTTTTGGCTGTACAAGGCTCACCTGCAGTATTGGGTGGTGTGACTTCTGTCTTGAATGAGGTTTTGCTTGGTTTTGTGATTAAATCGGTGGATACCAGCGTACCACCCGCCCCCTATGATGTGCCAGAAAATTATGTCGAACAAGATGTTTCGGTGATAACAGGGCGTTGGCAATTGGGTGGTACATTATTAATTCCCGTTGGTGATGGATTATTTCCCGCCGTTGTCATTGTACACGGTTCTGGACCTAATGATCGTGACGGGACGGTGAATGGGGTTAATAAACCTTATCGAGATTTAGCACAAGGATTAGCATCGAATGGTGTTGCCGTGTTGCGTTATGATAAACGCACCTTTGTATATGGCTCAGATTATGCCGATGATATGATTATGGCGACAATGGATGAAGAAGTGATTGATGATGCGCTGAGCGCGGTTGCTTTGTTGCGGAATATCCCCAATATCGACCCTAATCGCATTTATGTCATCGGGCATAGTTTAGGTGGGATGATTGCTCCAGAAATCGCACGGCGCGATGGTCGGTTGGCGGGCATTATTCTAATGGCTGGCAATAGTCGCTCATTGGTGGATGTCGTCTTAGAGCAATTCGATTATCTTCAAACATTGCCTATTAACGCCAACGCCGATGCACAATCGCTCATTAACCGTTTGCGCTCAGAGGTGCAACAAATCCCCAGTCTTACGCCCGATTCAGACCCCAACCAAATGTTATTTGGTGTATATGCCACTTATTGGTTAGACATGATGGCGTATGACCAAATCGCCACCGCGCAAAATTTAGACATACCGATGCTCATTTTACAAGGTGAACGCGATTATCAAGTCACCATGACCGATTTTGAATTGTGGCAAAGCGCATTAGCCGATAAACCCAATGTGACTTTTATCAGCTATCCCACACTCAATCATTTGTTCTTTGCGGGGGAAGGGCAGAGTACACCGACCGAATATTCCCTACCAAGCCATATCCCGATTGAGGTGATCACCGATATTGTCAATTGGATGATGCAGTAGGATATTCAACATGGCGGATAGTACCTAATAGCACCTATCCGCCATTGCTGATCTATCAGACCAATTCTTTGGCTTTGGCGAGCGCGGCATCGAAATTGACTTCGTTGCCAATCACAGGCACATATTCAGCATATTGGACAACATCATTTTTATCAACAACAAAAACAGCCCGTTGGCACACGCGCCAATCGGTGTCATGCACACCGTAATCATCGGCGAATTTCATGTCGCGGTAGGTGGTGAGTGTTTCGGTGCGTTCAATGCCTTCGGCGGCACAATAGCGTTTGAGGGCGAAGGGTAAATCGGCACTGACGGTGATGATCACGATGTTATCACCCAGTTCGGATGCTTCCTGATTAAAACGGCGGGTTTGTGCCGAACACACACCGGTATCAATCGATGGAATGCAACTGATGATTTTCACTTTGCCCGCATAATCGGCGAGTGTCTTGGGTTTATGTGCTGTGGTATACAGAGTGAAATCGGGTGCTTTGCTCCCCACAGTCAGCATATCATATTGCACATTATGTTCAACATCGCCGACTTTCATGCCCGGACGGTTTGCCATGTGTAACAATCTCCTTTTACTTCATTCGACAAAAGTGTTTATTTTGGGACATGTTGATTATAGCAAGTGGTCATAGCCGATTGCACCATTTTTGTTAAAATCTTAGCAATTATTCATGTTGTACATCTGGAGATACCTCGCATGACCGATACGACCACCCTTTATCAGCATCCCGAAATCTTGCTCCAACACCTGATTCGTTTCGATACCACCAATCCCCCGGGCGATGAACGTCCACTGATGGAATTCGTGGCGCTTCATCTGAACGCATTGGGCATCGAAACACATTTTTACCAAAAAACACCTAACCGTCCGAATTTAGTCGCACGCCTACGTGGGGCGGGGAGCGCACCACCCTTGTTGCTATATGGACATGTGGATGTCGTCACCACCGAAGGGCAACAGTGGACACATCCGCCATTCAGTGGTGATATTCATGAGGGGTTCATCTGGGGGCGGGGCGCGTTGGATATGAAGGGTGGGGTAGCCATGCTTGTAGCGGCTTTTATGCGTGCCAAAGCCGAAAATTTATCTCTCGCTGGCGACCTCATTTTGTGCCTTGTCACCGATGAAGAAGCCGGTGGTGAGATGGGCGCAAAATTCATGGTCGAGCAACATGCCGATTTATTCGAGGGCGTAAAATATGCTATCGGCGAATTTGGTGGGTTTCCGATCTCCATTGCGGGCAAAACATTTTATCCGATTATGGTATCGGAGCGCCAACTTTGCCCAATACGGGCGATTATCCGTGGTCCCGCAGGACACGGCTCATCACCCATCGCAGGGAGTGCCACTGTTCGCCTCGCCCACTTTTTATTAGCATTAGATAGAACCCCTCTGCCGATTCATATCACGCCTGTGGCGCAGAAGATGATTGAAATTGTCGCCCATAATGTTCCAGATGATATGCGCCCGATATTCTCGGCGTTGCTCCATCCACAAACTGCCGACCAAGCCCTCAATCAGATGGGCGACCTTAAACGTCTGTTCAATTCGCCACTCCGTAATACGGTAACACCGACTATTTTGCGTGGTGGCAATAAAATTAATGTCATCCCCGCGGAAATCACGGTAGATATGGACGGACGCATTTTGCCCGGTATGACACCTGATATATTCTTATCTGAAATTCGTGCTGTTGTTGGGGATGATATCGAGTTACAAGTCCTCACATTTGAACACGGTCCCACCACATTCGATATGGGAT
>PGTJ01000477.1 GCA_002794515.1 Phototrophicales bacterium | reverse complement strand
GCTCAACAGTAGATTATAATGCTGATCGAGATGGTCATTGCGCCCTCGCAATTGCTGGATGATTTTTTCCAGTTCTGCATAATCGACTTCGATACGATCAGACATAAGTCAACCATCCGATTTGTCTATATAAACATATCATCCCAATATCGCCTCTAGATTCATTTCGGTGAACATAAAAGATTCGAGCATGGTATTCAAAATGTCATTAATCTTGGCTTGTAAATCATGGGCGATATTGGTCGGCAATGAAGCCAAAAACCAATATAAGGTATTGGCTTGCTTGAAGATAATATGCCGTTGCAAAATCACCTGATTCGGCTCATAGGTCGCACTGAACACATATTGATAGCCTGTTACACCGCTCTGTGTGGTGAATGGCGCATCCGTGAGCAATTGGTAATTGTCGCGTGTTTGGGCTTGTGGCTTAACCATCGTATTAATGTAGTCTTGTGGGGTGGTATCGGATGTTTGTAACACCAAGACGAGATTAATCGACCGTCCATCTTGCATCGGTGGTGATAAAAACATCACCTGAAATTGAGTTGATGAGATGACCATCCACTCAGATGGGACTTGCATCGTGAAATTCGGTCCGATAAAGCGCATCCACTGTGTCATTATTGACCCCCAAAAACGGTTTTCAGGCTATTATAAATATTATTACTAGTATTTAATAATTTATTTGACAAATCCATCACGGTGTTAACAATTTGCTGACTCATTGGTGTATGAGAAGTCATGCCACTATATGTGTTATATGTCTCCATGCCATGAAAATCACTAATCGGATTACCTGTGCTTCCTGGTGGAACAACGACTATGTTGGCATAATATTCACGGTTGCTCAAAAACTGATGTGCAAAAGAGAAAGCTCCGAATACAGGATTGATGCTACTTGCCAAAACACTCCCCATTGAGTCATCAATCCCTGTAACAAGTGGCACAGGGTCGCCAGCAACCACATAATGGGTATAGCGCGGACCGGGCGGGAATTCTGTACCAGCCGAGCCAAATGTCTTCACTGTGATTTTAGAAAAATCATAATTGGGATTTTCACGATACAAATCCATCAATGCGGCAGATGTGATTGCACCACCCTGACTATGCGCCTCTAATCGGAGCGGTCTACCGTCTAATATAGCTTGGCGTACTTGATTTTTAAGATTTTCGACGGCAGGATTATCATCGCCAAAACGATTATTGATTTTAGCATCTGACCTATCGCCCATGGCTTGGTTTATATCTGCCAAAAAGCCATCGCTCTTATTATAAATAGCGGCAATCTGCATATTGGGCGGATAATTGTTGTTGGTGCGGGCGATGTGATCTTCAAACCCTTTCGGATCTGTGCTGATACCAGGGATAAAAATGACATCGGGGTTGCCATTAAATGGACGGTTATCTTCACCATATAACCCACCATCTTTATATTCAAAAAAGCCACCACTACGCCCACCACCAGCACCTCCGCCTGAAAAACCATTAAAACGATTATCTGTAGCGGTAATATGCGAACTGCTCTTGAATAAATTGCCTGCTTGTTCTTCGGCGGCGCGCATGGTTGTGGCAACCTGCGCCAATCCAGATTGTGTTTGAGCTAAAACGTGCATCAGACGGCGATAGGCG
>PGTJ01000220.1 GCA_002794515.1 Phototrophicales bacterium | reverse complement strand
TGGCGGTGGCGGGCGGGGCGCGTGAGATGCGTCAGATGATGGGCAATGCCCTGCGTGGGGGCAAAAAAATCATGGCGGGTGGCAGTTCCGAGCGCCAAGAAGATTTAATCTTCATCAAAGGATTGGTCGAGGCGGGCAAGTTTAAGCCTGTGATAGATAGGTGCTACCCACTCGAAGAGATGGTCGAGGCGCATCGTTATGTCGATAGCGGGCGCAAACGGGGCAATGTTGTGATTAGCATTTCGCATTAGTCGAAGGGATGTATAAGCATGGTCGATGTACAAATCAAACTGGCTTTTATGTGGGTCGTTGTGACGTTGATTTATCTGTATGGCGATATTTTGCGGATGGTCGCGGGTGATATGCCACTGGGTGAAATCAATGGCATGAAAGCCACACCTGTGATGATGTTCGGCATCAGCGTACTGATGTTTACACCGATTTTAATGATTGTGTTGACGCTGACGCTGGATTACAACGTGAATCGCTGGGTGAATATCATCGTGGCGGTATTTTGGATATTGTTTAATCTGGTGGATATTCGCTCGTATTTCACCCGTCCATACGATTTGTTTTTGATAATCGTCAGCATGATCATCAACCTTCTGACGATATGGTGGGCATGGCATTGGACGATTGGATAGTGGTGCTTGGACGCGCAAAAGCGCGTCCAGCCAGCTTAATACCGTACAATCACCTTACCGCTATTTTTGCCACTCTGCAGATATTCCACCGCATCGATGGCGCTCGCCACACCATGAAATTCGGTGGGGTCTATTGAGGGATGTAATTTGCCCTCATTCAACAAGCCAATGAGCTTCATCATGTGTTCGCTCAAAATTTGCGGTTTGCTCCAGAATAAATTCAGATTAAACCCGCGAATAGATGCCATTTTGCCCAACAACTTGTAATAAATCCGCACCCCTGTGACCACATCGGGTTGCTCTTTATATTCAGTGATGAAACCCAATGTGATGAGCCGACCAAACCGTGCCAAGTGATCGACACAGATATCGAATAATTCACCGCCAACACTCTCAAATACCACATCCACCCCTTTGGGGAATTCTTTTTTCAGCACATCGCGCAAATTCTCGGTTTTATAATTTACTGGGCGGTCACAACCCCAGCTACGGAGCAGGTCGGCTTTTTCGTCACTGCTACAAGTGCCGATGACGGTGCAACCCGCTAATTTCGCCAATTGTACAGCGAATTGCCCCGTCCCGCCCGCCGCGGCGGTGACTAAGACCGTCTCGCCCGCTTTCATCTCGCCCGTGACGTGGAGCGCGATAGATGCCGTCAATCCGCCGATGGATAAACTCATGATTTCGGGTGTGGCGGCGGGGATTTGCACCGCACGCCGATAATTCGTGGTGTAATATTCGCGGTATCCACACCCGATGGCATTGGTCAGCACAGTATCGCCCACCGCTAAGCCTGTGACGGCATCGCCGATGGCGACAATTTCGCCAACGGCTTCTGCGCCCATATCACACGGGAGCGGTGTGGGTAATAAATATTGCCCCGCGCCCATCATCACATCGGCGGCATTCACACCGGCATATTTATTTTTAATCAAAATATCCTCGCCTGTGGGCATATCCAGTGAGACGGTTTGTAATTGCACGGCTTGTCTAAAATTTTTGCTGTATTGGGTGGCGGTCAGTTTTTGATATTGGCTTGGTAACGTCATTTGTTAGCATACTCCTCAGCAAGTATTAAATAAAAATGGGTATAGTTGTTAGAGATCTTTTTTAACTGATAAGGATGTTTTCACCATGATAACCTACTTTTGTCGACTTGTCTTGATATGGATGATCACCAGCATCGGATTGGCATCACCTACGCCAATAGATGCACAAGGGGATGCCGATAGTTGCCCACCCATGCCCAATATCATCGCGGGCGAATTAACCGAGATGACCCTGCAATCGGGCGGGATAACCCGTTCATATTATGTGTATCTGCCCGCCAGTTATGATGCGACCGTCCATGTGCCGTTGGTATTGGCATTTCATGGTTTTGCCCAAGGGGCATTGGGTTTGGCAAATTATTCAGGTTGGGAGGCGATCGCCGAGCAGAATGGCTTTGTGTTGGTTTATCCGCAAGGGACAGGCGTTTTGCCCCGTTGGGAGAGTGGTTTATTCGCCCCACAACGACAACGGGTGGATGATGTGGCATTCGTGCGCGATATGATAGCCCATATCAGCCAAATGCTGTGCATTGATACCACACGGGTATATGCCAATGGCTTATCGAATGGTGGTGGCATGAGTTACCGCTTAGCCTGTGAACTGAGCGACCATATCACGGCTATCGGTGGGGTGGCAGGGGCATATACTGATTTGCCCGATGGATGCCAGCCAAACCGACCTGTCCCCGTCATCATTTTTCATGGCACGGCTGATACCATCGTGCCATATAACGGCAGTGATGATGGGTTCTTTTTATTGCCCAGTTTGGAAGACTTTGTGTTGTCGTGGGCAGAACGCAATGGGTGCGATTTATCTGCGCCCGAAATGATGCCACAAGTCGGGGATGTGAGCATGATTCGTTATACCGCCTGTGATGAAGATGCCGATGTGGTATTTTATACCATTCATGGCGGCGGTCATACTTGGCCTGGGGCGACCATCACCCGTCTGAGTGATCGCTTTGGTGGATATGTCACACAAGATATTTCTGCCAGCGCCACCATGTGGGCATTTTTTAGCCAGTATACACTGGGGAATTGAGCGTTTTTATTTTCGTCAAAACGGCATATTGGTGTTATAGTTAACATGTTTCTATGTCGTTTTTATATACAGGAGTTTTGTTTAGATGGTTTCTGTACAACAAGCCAAACAAATTCTCACCGATATTTTCCCCAATGCGCCAGCCGATACCATAGACCTATTGTTTAATCATGCCAAAATCAGCACGTATCCTGCGGGGATTTATTTATGCACGGAAGGCAAAATTGAAGATACCTTTTATATCATGCTCAGTGGGCGTGTGGATGTGTTCCGTACCAAAGAAGGCAAACGCTTCATCTTAGATTATCAAGAGGCGGGCAGTAGCTTCGGCGAAATTGCCCTGATATTAGATACCCCGCGCACGGCGGATGTTGTCACCACAGAAGAGACCACCGTACTCGAGATCAGTCGTGCCGATTTTGACAATGTGATTAAACACAACAATCAAGCCTTACTGCGCGTCGTGCAATTGATTATGCACCGCATCCTCACCCAACAAGAGCGCCGTCTGACCGAATTGGTCAAAGAGGCATGAGGCTCATGGTCGGTTTTGGCAAATCGCGGGACCTTCTGGTGGATACGTCCATGTTTGGGGCAGAATCCCGCGTTTGGCAATATCGATAAATTCGCCATAAATCCGCAACAGGTTATCACAATCACCTAAAATTTCGGCGGCTTGTCCTTGCATATACCAACAATCTAAGCGCACTTTGTCTGGGGGGATGTTCTGGGCGGTTTGTAGGGCGGTGCATCGACCGAGCGCATCTTGTGCTTGGGCGAATCGCCCTTGCCAGAAATATTCGCGCCCCAAAAAATACCAACCATCCGCCCATGAGGGGGCGCTATTCACCACCGATTGACAATAGCGTATGGCGGTATCGGTATCGCGCAGGGTGCTATACAATTCGCACATGCGAAGTTGCGCCTTGATGTTATCGACCTCAAAGGCGAGGATATTCAGATAGGCGGCGGTGGCGCTATCGGCATCGCCCACTTGTAGGGCGAATAGGGCGTGTTCAAAATGCAATACCGCCAATTTGTTATTCAAGCCAATCGCCACTTTGACGGTGGCAATCGCCTCGCCATAGCGCCCTAAGTCGCTATAGCTGATGGCTTGCGCCCGCAGGGCATCGATGCGATACGGCGAATCGGCATCGCTCACAGCGCGTCGGGCTTCTGTGAGTGCATTTTCGTATCCACCCACCCGCCCATATGCCAATGCCAGCGCCACCCGCGCTAGGGTGTGGTCGGGATTTTTATTCAGCACCTCCAACGCCAATTGTGCCGCCAATATCGGATTATCGTGTGCTTGGAGCGCAAAGGCATAAATGGCACGAATATCGACATGTTGTGGATTTTGTTCAAAAGCACGCCTCGCCACTTGTACCGCCACCTCGCGGTCTATATCGCGGTTGTAGTCATCATAACTGCGATACACCAGCGCCCGCACCAATAAGATGAGCGCCTCTACTTGCTTGGGATTGGTCTGCCAAAGTTGCCGAGCGATGCTGATGGTGTTATCTAAATCGCCCTTAGCAAAGGCGTGCTGTGCATCATCGAAGGTTGGTTGTGGGCTGATATTGATATTCCCACCCAGACGGGCTTCTATCCAACGCCACGAGGCAAATCCAACACACACCATAGCGATGAGCAATACCGAAAATGGTGTGCAACCGATTCTCGATTGACGGCGTGTCCGAAAAGATAACCGTGTGTGCTTTCGTTGGATACGCATGGCATTTTATCCTCGTGATGTTGGATAATGTTGGATAACTCACCATAGCGTACCCCATTTATGCCAAAATTGCGATAAATTGCGTTAACGGTTAACGGGGGAATTTTGTACTGTCTAGTTGTTTGAATAACCCCCGATACGCCGCGCTCTCTTGGAGCAGATGCGCCAATTTGCTGGTGGTGCTGGTGTGTTTAT
>PGTJ01000566.1 GCA_002794515.1 Phototrophicales bacterium | reverse complement strand
GTTTCATGTCGATAACAAATTGGCGGGTTTTGCCATCATCAATTTGTTAGATGAAAGTCATATCACAGGCGCGAAAAATGTCATCGAGATGTCTGAATTTTTTATCATGGCGGCATATCAACAGAAAGGATATGGCGCACAAGCCGCTACACAACTTTTCGATAAATTTCGTGGTGATTGGGAAGTATTTGAACTGGAAAAAAATCTCCGCGCACAAGCCTTTTGGCGCAAAGTGATTGGGCGCTATACCAATGGTAACTATCGGGAACAGCTTGTCGCCCGTGGGGTGGTGCAGTTATTTTCTAATCGACAGGGCTAATTTCGATATACACCCGTTGTTTGGCGCGTTGCATCAGGTCGAAGAAGCGCTTCATCACCCCATATTTTTCATTTAAGTACTGGTTAGCCATATTCGCTTCATCGCCTGCGGGCAATAAACGGGCAACACCGACAATATACTTTGCGCCTTCATTCAGATTACCACGCATATCGCATGGCGCGACTTCGACCGTATTATTGTTGCGAATTCGCTTGACCTTGCCCGCATCCACCAGCGTCATGACATATAGCTTATCCCCTTGTTGGGCGAACCATACGGGCGTAGGGACGGCATCGCCATTTTTACGAAATGTTTTGAGGCTCATAAAACGAGCATCTCTGAGCGATTCAAAGGCGGGCATATTTATTTTTCGTCCTCCTTATCCACATGTTCGGCATGTTTGATAGCGCTGGGGCGTAATTTCATGTCCCCTTGTTTTTCGGGATGCAAGCCCCGAATGCCACTCTCTTGAATATTTCTCCAGATGATTTCCATATCGGCTTCGATATTGCCTGTGGTGATGAAATTTGGCAGAGAGAAGTTGACTTGTTTTTTGCCATAATCCAGCAAGGCAATTTTTATCGGTACACCCGCTTGGTGGGCTATCCAATAAAAGCCTGTGCGCCAATGGCTAGTCTTTTTGCGCGTGCCTTCGGGTGGGATGGCGAGGACGAGGCTATCCATTTTGCGGTACTGCTCGACCGCCCATTCGACCGTATCACGACTGGCTTTGCGGTCAATGCCGATAGCCCCTGTGCCACGCACCAACCAAC
>PGTJ01000415.1 GCA_002794515.1 Phototrophicales bacterium | reverse complement strand
ATTTCATGTGGTATAATAAATACTCACAAAGTTATCTGTAGGGAGATGTGATGCTTACCGATACACTCAACCGTCCATTACGTGATTTGCGGATTTCCGTCACAGACCGATGTAATTTTCGTTGCACATATTGTATGCCAGAAGAAATTTTTGGCGATAAATATCGTTTTTTGCCCAAACCGCAAATTTTGACCTTTGAAGAAATTACCCGTTCTGCGCGGATCATGGTTGGCTTGGGTGTGAATAAACTGCGTATCACAGGTGGTGAGCCGTTGTTGCGTCATGATTTACATCTGCTCATTGAGCAGTTGGCGCAGATCGATGGTGTTGATGATATTGCCATGACCACCAATGCCTATTGGTTGCCGAAATATGCCTCAGATCTCAAATTGGCGGGTTTGCATCGGGTGACAATCAGCCTCGATAGCCTCGATAATGATGCCTTTCGCCAAATGAACGGTGGAAAGGCAGATGTATCACAAGTGCTAGATGGCATCCGTGCCGCCGAAAAAGCCGGTCTAATACCTATCAAGATCAACGCGGTGGTGCAAAAAGGGGTCAATGACCATACATTGGTCGATATGGCGCGCTTTTGCAAAGATAATGGTTATATTTTACGCTTCATCGAATATATGGATGTCGGCACGCGCAACGGTTGGCGGCTCGACCATGTGGTCAGCGCCAAAGAGATTATGGAGCGCATTGGCGCGGTCTTCCCCATAGAACCGATAGACCCCAATTATTTCGGCGAGGTGGCAGAGCGCTATCGGTATGTCGATGGCTCTGGCGAAGTCGGTGTGATTGCATCGGTCACACAACCCTTTTGTGGCACATGCACACGTCTGCGCCTCTCTCCAGAGGGGCAATTGTATACCTGTCTATTCGCCACCAAAGGGGTGAGTCTGCGCGACCCCATGCGAGCAGGTGCAACCGATGACCAACTCCGTGACCTGATAGCCGATATATGGCGCAAGCGCGATGACCGCTATTCTGAAATTCGTGGGGCGAATACCCTCATCGGTGTCGATGATATTCCTGTTGGTGATGCCAAACGGATCGAGATGTATTATATCGGTGGCTGAAAAGAGGCTCGCCAGATGCACAAAGCATCTGGCGGTTGGTTTATATTCCTTGTTCTTCACCACCTTCATCGGCTGGTGTTTGCTCATGTTCGACCAGTGATACAATCGGCATTTCTGGATTAATGCTCTCATCCGTTGCTACGACCATCGGCGCTTCTGGCAACGTATCGATGGCGGGTGCTGTTGTTGGTATCGCCTCAGATACAACACGGCGCTGACGCAAATCGCGTGCTTCGGGGTAGATGTTCAAATAACGCACCCCCAGTGTGAATGCCATCCAACTATAGGCGACAATGCCAATCGATACACCCCATTCCACAAGGGCAGGGGAGTAGGTGTTAATTGGGAATACATCGCGCACACCTGGTGACCAATCCAGTGGGATGACAAAGCCCGACAAAGTGACATTCCAACGGTTGATGACCAACCCTGCGATAATCATCAATGCGCCTAACATCAACAAATTGCGGTTATGGCGCATCCTTCCCCATAACATGATGACCGCAGGCACTAATGCCCCAAATAGCACTTCGCCAAACCAGAAGGTGAAATTATATGGTGTGTTGGCATCCAAAATTTCTACGCCCAGCGCCCTATCTGGCACACGGCTATAATAATTGGTCGCCGCCCAACTCCATAGCTTGAGATAAAGATAGGCTAAACAGGCGAAGCCGACTAACCGCGCCACTCCATTCAACACATTATCTGGCACCATCTGTTTACTGAGCAATTTGCCCGTGAAGATGGTGACGAATAAGGTTAATGCCGCGCCCGCCGCCACCGCCGATAAGATGAACAACACGGGGGCGCTAGGCGAATACCATATCGGGCGGGCGGTCAAGATGCCATATGTCGCGCCGAGTGATGACTGATGCAACAGCGATAAGCCCATGCCGAACACCGCCACCAATGGCATGAGGTTATGCAGGCGGTGGCTGATGCCCATCGCCAATTTATATTTGCGTAAAAAGGTGCTTTCGATGACCACTGGCACTAGTTCCATCACCAAAACAGTGCTATATAACACCACACACATGGTGATTTCCCATAAGACCGAGTGGACATTCCAGTAAATAAT
>PGTJ01000362.1 GCA_002794515.1 Phototrophicales bacterium | reverse complement strand
TTTTCATGTTATTGGCAACTAAATCGCGCCAAGTTGGTGCAGATGAAGCCGTTCAGACGCAATTGAATGTGGCGCAAATCGTGACCGAACTCACCCGCCAAACAGCACGGCGTGTGACCGTTGGGGAGTTATCTAATTATACGATTGAACGCATTCTGATTGATTTTCCGCAGATTTATCATGCTCAAATTTTCCTGACCGATGACACAGGTTCAGAAGCACGCCTATTCGCCAGCACAGGCGAAGTAGGCAAACAGCTCATACAACGCGCACATGGCTTAAAAGTGGGCAGTGTGAGTGTGATTGGTCAGGTGACTTATTTGGGCAAATATATCGTTGCCAAAGCGGGGTCGAAAGATAGTGTACATAAACGCAACGAATTGCTCCCCGATACCCAAGTCGAAGCCGCATTTCCATTGCGAATTGGTGATCGAATCATCGGTGCGTTGGATTTGCAAAGTAAAATCGCCGATTCTTTCGATCGTGAAGACCTCGCCCAAGCCTTTCAAACACTTGCCGATAGCATCGGCTTAGCAATTGACAATATTCGTCAATATGACCGAGCCGAAGAACGGGTCAAAGAAAATCAACGCCTTGTGGAAGAAACCCGTGAAGCCTTGCGCCAAGTGGAGCGCCTCAACCGCCGTCTGACCGGGCGGGCATGGACAGATTATATCAATGGGGCGGGATATGATTTGGGGGCTTCGGTTGATTTTGAAGCCAATCAGACCATCACCCAAGCCGATATCACCGCCAGCATCACCGAGGCGATACAATCACAACAATTGGTGCAAACCATCATAGACGATCGACAGGTGATTACCATTCCCTTACGGGTGCGTGGACATGTGGTTGGTGCGATGGAATTTGAATTGGGTGCTGATGACCCATTCACCCCCGATGACCTTGAACTGATTCAAGAGGTGAGCGATCGTTTCGGTGTCGCCATAGAAAATGTGCGCCTATTCAATGAAAGTCAGCGCACCGCCCAACGTGAGGCATTGGTGAACCAGATTGTGAGTCGCTTACAGACGATGAATAATGTTGAAGATATGGTCACAGAAGCGGCGATTGGTCTGCGCGAGGCGCTCAAAGCCAATAAAATCGCCATCAAACTGGGTACACCCCCGCGTTAAGCGCCGATATGAGGATATAAACCATGTTTAATTTTAGAAATTTGTCATTGCCAAATACCATGAATGCCATTCAGCGCTCACGAATGCAATTCGCACGGGCAATGGTGGTGATGATTTTTCTGGCGAATTTGGGGGGGATTATCGCCCAAATTTTTGTCATCATCAACGCACCAGAAGATTTTCCACCAGTTGCTATTAGTTTTTCTGTGATATTTGGCGTTGCTTGCATTGGCGCTTGGGTTTTATTACAACAAGGGTATATCGAAATTGTTGTTAGTTTTTTGGGATTGAGTTTGGCACTATTCGCCCTCACTTTTGGTGATCGGTCGATTAGCATTTTTATCTCGATATTGGCGATTATCGCCGCATCGATATTAGTGAATAACTGGATTTATGCCATCACCATTGTCATGGTTTTGGGTAGAAGTATTTATGAGATCATCATGAATATTCAACTATACGGTCTTGAAGTCCGTGAAGATGGCATTTTTCTGGTGGCATTGCTCGCCACATATGTCACCCTAGCTATTGCCACCCGCTTTTTGATTAGCACGGCACAAAATGTCGCCAATGAAGCACAACGCACATCTACCTTACTCCGCACAACAGCCGATATTTCGCAGATTACTGCCACCATCCTCGACCTGAATGATTTGTTTCCGCGTGCTGTAGAACTCATCCGCGACCGCTTTGTATATTATCATGTGCAAATTTTCTTGGTGGATGACAACCGTGAATATGCCAATCTGGTCGCCAGCACGGGCGAAATCGGTCAGATGCTCTTAGAGCGCAAACATCGCCTGCCTGTTGGATCGGCTAGTGTCATTGGGCGTGTCACGCAAATTGGCGAGCCAGTTATCGCCAGCGATACCGATGCCAAAACGGTGTTACATGCCCGTAACGAATTATTGCCTAACACCCGTTCTGAATTGGCGGTGGCGATTATGGATGGTGAACGCATCATTGGGGCATTAGATGTGCAAAGCACCCGTCCGAATGCCTTTTCGCTCGTGGATATTCAGTCATTACAAGTGGTGGCGAATCAGTTGGGGATTGCTATTCGTAATGCCCGTTTGTTCCAAGCACAAGCCACCAGTTTGCAAGAAAACAAACGCCTCTTTTTAGAATCGGAAGCCAACCTACGTGAAATTCAACGGTTAAATCGTCAATTAACGCGCAAAGCCTGGGGCGATTATTTGTTGGATAAGCGCGATTTATCGGGCATTACACTCGACAAATCCCTTGCAGATGTTCGGAAAGAGGCTCAATGGACATCGCCCATGATGGAAGCCAGCCAAAAACGCCGACCGAGTATCGTCAAATTAGATGGGACAGATGCTTCTATTGTTGCTGTGCCAATTGTGTTGCGTGGTGAGGTGATTGGTGCAATAGAAGTCGAAATATCGGGTGAATTACGCCAAGATGATTCGGTTGATATTATCCAATCGGTTGCCCAACGCTTGGCACTCAGTTTGGATAA
>PGTJ01000228.1 GCA_002794515.1 Phototrophicales bacterium | reverse complement strand
ACCACAAGGCGTATGTGGTTGATATGGGGTGTCTCGGCTTTGGTGAGTAGCCTCATTGTCATCATTGTCATCGTGATAATTGTGCGTTCATTCAGCTTGTCGGGACGCTCGCTGGATTTGCGTACCGATATTTATACCAATGCCATCACCATTTTCGCAGAAAGTCCGATTATCGGACATGGCTTGTTCACCTTTGGGCGCGAATTTGCCCAAGAACAATCACAACCACCACGCCAACCGCACAGCCACGCGCATAATGGTGTGTTGTTGATCATGGCAGAATTAGGGTTGGTCGGTTTATCGGTTTTGGTGTTATCGGTGATCACTGTCTTTGTGATGATGAGGCGCAATTGGCTCGGTGCAACCGCCCAACAACGCCGTTTATTAACCATTGGCATTGCTGGGGCGGTTGGATTTGGTGTGCATCACTTGCTCGATTTTCCTGCTATGATGCCCCTCATCGCCCTAACAGGGCTGATTCCGTTGGCAATCGCCATCATCCCGTATCAGCCACAACCATTACAAACCTCTTTTCGGATGATTGGACATCCACTCGCCATGCTCATCGCCACTATTGGATTTATTGGTGTTGGGGGTTGGATGAGTTATGCTTATTCCAGCTATACGGCATTGGTGGCGCGTCCATTCGCCCCAAATGCCGATATGACCTATGCCCAAGTCGGGGACGCATTACAAGCCGTCATCGATACCGATCCCGCTATGGCGTGGTATTATCACCAACAGGGATATTTATATGCACTGGGGGTTGATGATGCCCAAGCCATTCGTGCGTATCAGGCATTTTTGGCATCTGAACCCACATATAGCATTGCTTGGGCGAATATTGCCAGTTTATATTGGCGTATAGGCGATGTCACACAGGCGATAGATGCACAACAACGTGCCATATCGCTCGCGCCCGATTTCGCCCCCTATCGGTTTGGTTTGGGGATATATTTAGAGGCTTCTGGTGATGCAGATGGGGCGCGTGGCATATACCGTCAATTGATACAAGCGGGCAATAGCCTGTGGTCGGCATGGGAAGCCACACCATTGCGCCAATCGGTCTTATCCGAATTCAGTATTTCAGATAGTCACCAGCTCATTATTGCCTTAGATACCCATCAATCCACCGACTTACTTAGCTTATGGAGGGGTAGCCAATATCTCGCCGAAAATAGCACCCGTGCCAGCATTTTATGGTTGATGGTGGCATTACGAACAGGCGAAGCGATTGATGTATCGGCACAAATTGCCCAAGCGAAACGATTATCACAAACGATTTATGATGAAGCGTGGATAGCATTCGGCGAATCTGAAATTGCCCGTCATGCAGGTGATTTAGCGCGTGCTGATGCCTATCTGGCACAGGCGCGAGATAAAATCGCCTTCAAATTCAACCGAGAGGATATTATTTTTATCACCAATATCCCCTATTTTCAATTTTTAGTCACGTCTATCCCGCGCCAATTGTTGCCAGATGTGTTCTATCCAACACCAGATGCCGCATTAGGGCGGTTGTTAGAAGATTAGCATACACGCCATAGCTCATCTTCTTTTTTGAGTTTGACCGCCTTGAAGCGTTCATCGAGGTTGATGCGCCGTTCTTCTTCGCTACCTGCTACGCGGATGACAATATCGCCAATAACGGCAACGGTGGCATCTGTCGCCTCTTCACTGACGATGGTGTAATTCAGCTCAGACAGGTCGACCTCGAATTCTTCGAGGGCGGTGAAGGCGGCGTTCATATCGGCATACATCCCACGCATCAATTCGCGTTGGGCATTGCATACAAAGGTGGCGGCGCGTGTCCTATCACCAGAAAATGCCGCCTCCAAAAAGCCTTGTACTGCTTCTTCTGGGGTATCTGCACCCACACCTACCACGACTTCATCGGCGCTACCACCTCCACCACATGCTGTCATGACCAGCAAAACGATGAACAAACTGGCGAACAACATCGCTTTCGATTTGAATATGATTGTCATGAGTTTTTTCCTAAGCATCAGATGATGTCTCTTCTTCAGTAGCCGATTGTGGGCAATAATGCCATGCGCCGTCTTCTAATACCACTTGGGCGCTGGCGGGCAAAACCTGATTTGTGGCAATATTTTGGCGCAAGCCGATCGTCTGGGCGATGATGCTCCCACCAAAAGCGATTGTCGCGCTGGTATCGGTTTTATCGGATAAGGTGTATTGCACCTGATTGACCTGAATGCGGAAATCACGTCGTTCTACACCCGCCGCCTCGAAGATGAGGACGGCAACCGCTTCATAAAATGCGGGTTGGGCGGTTTGTGCTTCTAAATTGACCAAGCCGATAATCCGTTGTCTGAGCGAGCGTAAATCGGCTGTGACCGTATCGCGTTGTGCTTCACAGACCAATGCGCTAGCATTGGCGAAATCATCGCTGATTGCCAATTCAAGCATCATCCGCACGGTTGTCTCTGGGGTATTACAAATACGCCATGCACCATTTTCGCGGATAGCATTCACCACACGCAATTGGTCTGCATCACCCACATTGGATATGATTTTGACAAAACCACTATTGTTGTTCCACTCGATGACCTGATAGGTGAGTTGGCTAAAATTGGCATTTGCGCCCAACGAAACACCCAGTTGATAAAATGGATTTTGTTCGATTGTGCCACGCAATGGTTCGCATAATAGCGAGTCTGCCAATTCTTTATCTCCCATAGCGCCCGCTTCAATCACACCGCGCAGGCTTAAATCGGCAGAATTGCAAATCAGCCATTGACCGTCTTCTAAGACGGTGGTGATGAATGGGAATGGCAACACATCGGTGATAGGGATGGGTTGTGCTGATTGTCCACCACCCGATACTTGTAAATCGCCCGCTACGGTGATATAGGCTTGTGTGAAGGTTTTTTGGGTGATGTTCAGCTCGATATCGTTCACATCCACATTCACCGCGCCGATGTCAACAAAACTCGGTCGGGTTGCGGGAAAGCGCAAACGCACAAAATCGCGTTGTGCTGTACAAGTGAGCGACAAAATGCGATCGGTGTCGCCCTTAAAGCTGGCATCCAAAAATCCTAAAATCGCGTCTTTGATGCGGTCATCATCCTCACTGGCGCTCACATGGGCAGATAACATCATGAGCAAACTGAGGGTTAACATTATCCCAATAAAAAATCTTTTCATATAGCATCGCTCCAAATATGAGAAGCATTACAAAAACGCCATTATAACGTATTTTTGCTATTCCCTTAAAGTGTTATATCCTATTAAATGGCGGTCGCTATCGGTTAAAATGAGACAATAACACATGATTATGATGATTTTATGGAGAGATTATGGGATTATCAACACAACGGGTCATGTTTATCACCCTCGTCATGTTATTGGCGGTCTTAGCGACCCGTGTGCCTGTCGATACCGATACATGGTGGCACATCCGTAGCGGGGAATATACGCTCACCGAAGGCATGATTTACACCGACCCGTTTTCGTTCAGCAAGGCGGGCGAAACATGGGTTAATCATAGTTGGGGCGGGCAAATTATTTTATATATGGCTTGGAAAATGGGTGGCAATGTGGGCTTGGCGCTATATACCACTTTGTTCGCTGTTTTGGGGATGATGGCGCTATATCCGATTTGCGCTGGCAATGTATATTTGCGGTCATTCGTCATTTTGCTTGGGGCAATCACGGCAACTGTGTTTTGGTCGGCGCGCCCACAAATGCTATCATTCTTTTTGAGCAGTGTGTTCTTATTGATTTTATTTCAGTACAAACGCCAGAATAAAGACCGTTTATGGCTCATCCCGCCCTTGATGTTGATATGGGGCAATCTGCACGCGGGATTTTCTATCGGCTTCATCTTTTTGGTCGCCTTCATCGGTGGTGAATTATTGGGTCATATATTCGCCAAAGATAAGACGGGCATCATCCCCATGCGGGGCATCGGCAAATTGGTCATCATCACCGCCTTGGCTGTGGGCGCATTAATAATTAACCCATATGGATTTGCCATGTTGCGTGTGCCATTCGAGACGGTCAATTTAGGTGTGTTGCGTGGGTATATCCAAGAATGGCAATCGCCGAATTTTCAGGGGCGTGAAACATGGGCATTTTTGGGCATGATATTTCTGATTATCGGCGCATCGGGCATGGCGAAGCGTGGTTGGGATTGGACAGAATATGGTCTGATTTGTGGCACAGCATTTTTAGCCTTTTTATATGGGCGGAATATCGCCGTGTTCGCCGTTGCCGCCACACCCATCCTCAGTTATCAAACCGATGCCTTCCTCACACAACAAGGATGGCAATTCACACCTCGTACGCGGGTATCCAAAGCACAATCGCGCCTGAATGCGGTATTATTGGCGGTGTTGTTATTCGGCGGATTGATGAGCATCGTATCTGTGTTGT
>PGTJ01000758.1 GCA_002794515.1 Phototrophicales bacterium | reverse complement strand
GTTTCACACCCGATACATTCGAGTTTCTGAAATTGGTCACTGGGCGTGTGGCGGTGGCGGTGGATAATGCCCGCCTATATAAAATCGCCCAGGACCGATATGAAGAATTGCAAGTGCTGTATAATCAGGTCAGTGCGCTCGAACAACTGAAAACCGATATGATTCGTGTGGCGGCGCACGACCTCCGCAACCCTGCCAGCGTGATTATCGGTTATGTCGAATTGGTGCGCCGTGTGTTGGGCAAAGATATTGATACCCGCGCATTGGGTTATCTGGATATGATAGAAAAAGCCATTCGGCGCATCGAAAAAATCACCAATGACATTTTGTCGTTGGAGCGCATCGAAAATAGCAATATCGAAAAAGCCAAAGTGTTCGATCTCAACAAAACGGTACATGAGGCATTTTATGAGCATAGCCAACAGG
>PGTJ01000555.1 GCA_002794515.1 Phototrophicales bacterium | reverse complement strand
TGAGGGGATTTTTGTTATGACAACTCGGCACATTGTTCATTTGGGCGCACATTGAGTACCACAAATTGATTGCCATGATTGGCATAGTGAAATTGTTGCCTTACGGGTAAAATATCGGCATTTAATCGTGAAAGCGCAAACTCGTGCGCTTTTTATCTTGAGCAACACAAGACAACATAAGGAAAATTAAAAATGTCGATTCATTTTGGAACAGACGGTTGGCGCGCCGTCATCGCCGATACCTTCACCTTTGAAAATGTCCGTCTGGTATCGCAGGCAGTTGCCAATTGGGTTAATAAACAACATAACGGGCAAAACGCGCCCGAAATGGTGGTGGGATACGATACGCGCTTTTTATCTGATCGATTTGCGATGGAGACCGCCCGCGTGTTGGCGGCGAATGGCATCATCGTGTGGCTGACACGCACCGATTGCCCCACCCCGTCTATCTCGTATAATGTAAAAGATAAAAACGCGGTCGCGGGTGTCGTCATCACCGCCAGTCATAATCCACCCCGTTATAACGGCTTCAAGGTGAAATCGGGTTATGGTGGATCTGCCACAGCAGAAGAATGCGACAAAATTGAGGCGGAATTGGCGCTCATCCAAGCATCGGGCAATAAAATCAATGAAATGCCGTATGATGAGGCACTCGCACAAGAAAAAATCCGCCGATTTGACCCGTCTTGGGTGTATTATCAACATCTGACCGATTTGGTCAATGTGGATAAAATATCAGAAGGCGAATTGACCATCGTTGCCGATGCCATGTGGGGTGCGGGACGGGGTGCTTTCACCAGCATTTTATCACGCACACGCTGTCATGTCACTGGCATTCGTGATGTGTTGAATCCGGGTTTTGGGGGCATTCATCCCGAACCGATGATGAAATATCTCAATGAATTGGTGGCGACCGTCCAACGCCTACAAGCCCATGTCGGGTTAGCCACCGATGGCGATGCCGATAGAATCGGGGCGATTGACGCACAAGGCAATTTTATAGACCCGCATCATATTTTCGCCCTCACCTTGCGTCATCTGGTAGAAAACAAAGGCTTGCGCGGAGATGTCGTCAAGACCGTCTCGACCACGCTGATGATTGATGCCCTGTGCCAAAAATATGACCTCAAATTGCATGAGACCCCTGTTGGAT
>PGTJ01000756.1 GCA_002794515.1 Phototrophicales bacterium | reverse complement strand
GGAGGTAACTGTTCATGAATTGCATCTGGGTCAAAATGCCATATAGATAGGGGGTGAGTTGTTTCATGATATTGTCTCCATCACGAGGATGTATTCTGTGGGATAGGCATATGTGATGTTATCATCTGTCACTTTGGCAAAGCGACCGGTGCGTTCATCGCGCACAGAGGGCAAATTTTTCGATGGAATTTCGCGCTTGATAATCGTCACCAAACTCATCCCTAACACCTGTAATTGCTCCATGAATACCTCTGCATTCAGAACATCGACTTTGTGCAAGGTGGTGTTGCCAATCACCACACAGATTTTACCACCCACTTTGAGGATACGGTGCATTTCTTGAAATACCTCAAACATCTCACCAAAATAATGTGCCACCTCGTCCGCCGATTTTTTGTGTTTGTGTGTCAATTGGGCAACGATTGAGTCC
>PGTJ01000026.1 GCA_002794515.1 Phototrophicales bacterium | reverse complement strand
CCCGCCGCGAGCGGGTGGTTTTGCTAAAGCCCATATCCAGTTCGTTTGTTCAGAAAGAGGTCGTACCATGCGGAAATTCATCACACGTATCAGTCTCGTCATCAGCCTGTTGTTGGTTGTTTTCGCCACCCATGCCCAAACAGACCAAGAAGAAAATATTGGTTATATCATCCATCTTGCCAGAGCGGGTGTTATTACGCCACTTGAAGATAGCGATTTTTATCTGATGATGCTCACCAATACTGCCGATTTTAATGCGGTGGTGGTGACAAGCCCCCAACTCTTTTTATTCAATTATAATTTGAACGATTTTGTCGGTGATTGGGAAGAAGCCAGTCGCGCCGAAATGGTGATCACAACAGGCACACTCGAACTCAACGATTATACCATCGCCGTTGAGGTGACAGTTGCCCCACTTGCCTATGATTTGCTCGATAACACCTTTAGTTATTATGTTCGTTTTACAGGTGAATTGCCCGAAGAATGGGTGAACAAAAAAGGTGAATTGTTGCCCGAAATCACATTTGACCGTGCCACATTGGCTATCAACATCAACCAAGATTTTAGAACCGCGCTTTTGGCGGGCTATCAGGCACGCTTATCCTCTACCCGTTCGGGTGGAACGGCTAATCCACCTCTGCCATGATGTTATTCGCCAATAGCATTCGCTAAGGCAGGGTATATCCAATCTTTAACAAATGACGTGCTAACGGGTTTATGACCAGCACGTCATTTTTTATCCAATACGCTATAGGTTATAATGAAAATATGCACCACGCAGTCATAACAATAAAGGAGCGCATTTTGTGATGAACCGACCCAAATGGATTTTGAGCCTATTGTCGTTTTTATTGTTGATGAGGGTTATCACCATCGTTAACGCGCAGACTGAAGAACGCAAAATGGGTGTCATTAATAACGATACACCATTTGCCGAAATTCAATTCACCGTTCCACAAGATGGCAGTTTGGTCACATTAGACCTGAAAGCGATGAGTGGCGATTTAGATACATTGCTGTATCTGGTCGATCGCGATGGCAATATCCTCGCCGAAAATGATGACCGCGTGTCTGGTCGAGATACCAATTCATTCATTGAATTTCCACAAGCCGATGCTGGGCGCTATCTGATTATCGTCACTCGTTATGGCGTGGTCAACGGGACGAGTTCGGGTGAATATGAACTCATCATTCGGGTTGCTCCACAAACCGAGACCAGTTCACTGGTATATGATGTGTCTGATGACGCATTGGCAAAAGCGGGCTATCCACAATTAGATGTACGTCCGCGTGCCGATTGGACGATCATCGCTTATTATGGTGGCGATAACAACCTTGCCCCTAGTTTAGAAGTCGATTTCAAGGAATTTGAGGTTGGTGGTGGTTCTGGTAATGGATTGAATGTCGTTTTGTTCTTTGACCGTTCCCCTGAATATATCACCAGCGAGAGCAATTGGGTCGGCGCACGTATCTTTGAAGTGACTGGCGACCGAACTGGCGAAGGCATCACCCAACCGCCCATATTGGATAGCCAGCCTCTAGCCGATTTGGGCAATGTGAATAGTGGGGATGGTCAGACTTTTGCCCAATTTTTGGTGTGGGCATTAAAATATTATCCTGCCAACCGGTATATCATTACCTTTGGCAGTCATGGCGCGGCATGGGAAGGTGTGAGCCGTGACGACTCGGTGAATCAAGACTTGATCACATTGCCAGAAATGCGTGAAGCCTTTCGGTTGGGCATTCAACAAGCAGGCATAGAAAAATTTGATATTATCATCAATGATGCCTGTTTGATGGCAAGCATTGAATATTTTAATGTGGTGGCAGATTATTTTCAGTATGCCCTCGCCTCGCCAGAAATTGTCGTTGATCCCGCCCATGACATGTCCATTTTGCTCCGTGCGATTCGCACCCAGCCCAATGCTCCTGTGACCGATTATATCGACCCGCTTGTCGATCATTATATGGATGTGGATATTTTGCGTCGTCCAGGGTCGGATGTGGCATTTCTCACCAGCACATTCCTCGACCTAAGCCAATATGGCGCGGTGGATGCCGCGGTGAATAAATTCGCATCGGTCATCAAGACCAACCCCGCCTTATATAGCTCGCTATTGGGGCGTGCGCGTGCCAATGCTTATGTTTATTCGGGATTCTTGGGCGATGATGCGCTCATCGATTTGGGGGCGCTCATGCGCCAGATCGTCTTTTTAGCCAATCCTGCCACCAATGCCGATTTAATCGAGGCGGCGCAAAGCGTCCTCACTGCTCTACAAGCCTCTGTGTTATATGGACGGGGTGGTGGACAAGTGGCATCACAAACCAACACCTATCAAAGCATTTATTTCCCCAGCAGTAGCCAGAAATTTAACCCCAATTATTTGGTAGAGACCTATCTATCGGGGTGGGGGGCGATGCTCCGTGCCTATTATAATGCCGTGACCCCACAAGTATGGTCTTTGGGCGAGTCGATTTATCGCTTCCATCCGCCAGTCGCCCCCAAAGTGACCATCACCAACATTTATCCAACCAACGAATTGAGCAATGTCAACCCGCTCAGCATCACTCAACAAATTGTCGGGCGTAATATCGCTTTCACCAACTTCACCGTAGACCAATTGCAAGATGATGGCACAAGTATTCGCTTATTAAGTCAGCGTGTTTTGCGCCCTGTGGTACAAAATGGGGTGTTCCAACAAATCAACACATGGGAATCGGGTGTGGATATTACCGAAATTGTGTATGATGTCACCTTGCCCCAAGTGACCGATAACACCAATGGATTTTATGAATTGTTGAATATCACCGAAAATGTATCTTCACTAGAAGGGCGGTATCGTGAACCAGGGTCGGATATATGGAATAATGTCAGCTTGGTATTCAATATCCCGCCAGAAGGTCAACCTGCACAAGTGCAACGTGTCGTGAATCGTTCTACCGCCTCTAATGCTGTGGCGGTCGTCACCATCCCTGTGGGATCGGAATTTCAATCATTCCGTTATCTTGTAACACCCGATGGTCGTGTGGTGACACAAATCGGCAACACATATACTTGGCCCGAAGGTGGCTTGCAATGGTCTTGGCAACCTGCACCCAATGGCAATTATAACTTGGGTCTGATTGTCACCACATTCGGTGGTACAACCGGCTTCAATAATACGGCTGTCACCATCAACAATGATGGTGTGAACCCCGATTTACGGAGCAATATCCGTGCAGGTGAGGGCTTTTCGTGGTCACGTCCCAAGACGTGGCTACCCGCAGTCGGCACGGCGGGTCCGTTGGGCTTTGGTTTGTTGCGGAGCAGTAACCCCGATTCATCGAGCAATTTCTCGTTTTATCCTGTCCGTCCATCGCAAGGTCTCACGCCCGATTTGACCAATATCGCCAGCATCGCCGAGCGCGATTACGCCCTAACGCGCATGGGCGATTATCGCCCAATCACCGTAGATGGTCAGCCTGTCCTCGAATTTGATTACCAATATACACAGGATGGTGCATCATTTACGGGACGTGGTTTTGCCTATTATATTGCCAAACGGGGTGTGCCATTGGGCTTCGTTTTTGCCGCAGAGGTGCGCGAAGGCTCTTTAGATGATTTAGATGAGATTTATGCGATTTTGCGTGATAATCTGGTGATATTCGACCCGCTCAACACCAGCGCCCGCGATTGGTATTTCGACTATCCGCTCGATGTCTCGACATTAGCCGTCCCTCAAGATTGGGCATTTGTCGGATCGAATGATATATGGGCGCGGTATGCACCTGTGGATGCACCCGATGGTGCGACCTTCTTGGCGGTGGGCGAATTTTTCATCTCTGGCACAGATGCCAATGCCATATTAGATGAATTGTTGGCATCGTATATCCATACAGATGATGTCACCGAATTTGCCGAAATTGACCGCCGAGATTACGCAGGACGGTATCATGTGTGGAATGCGGTGATTTATGACCGCGTGCGTGATGGTCAGGCTGTCATTGGGCGTTTGTATATCACCTTCTTCAACAAACGGGTTTATGCCTTGTGGATGGAAACACCAAAAGGTGATTTCACCGAATCGGTTTATACCAACACACTTGAGCCGATGGTCGACCGCATGCAGATTGATGTCCTCGATGAGGCGGTAGCAGAAAGTGATAATACCCAACCCGTGAGCATCACCGCCGCGGATAACCTCGAACCCGGTTTGTTGCTTCGTTATGATGGTCGTTCGTTGTTGCTTTATAATCGGTTGCCCAGCGCATCCATTGATATTAGCGATGTTCGCTTCATCCAAACACCACTCACGGGCAGTCAGATTACCTTTGCCGCGACCGATTGGGAATTTGGTGATAAACGAAATGTCGGTCCCACCGCCTGTTATCATGTGTGGAATGCGGGTTATCGGGATTTGCCACTGGGCGAATATCCCGTCGAAATTTGTCGGACACGCCAAGCATTCCGTTCGACACGCAATCCGTTTTGGTTGAGCGAAACCGGTGCGGGGACATTCCAAGTGTATAATGGCTCAACACTGGTCGGCACATGTGAAACCGTCCCCGCCATCGCCCCCGAAAATTACGTGGTCGGTTCTGCTGATAACATCCAAAAAACTTGCGTAATAGATTTAACACCATGAGTTGGCGATGATACCCATACAATCCCTTTTGAAGTACACGATGGGGAGGGCGCGAGGAATCGCGTCTCTCCTTTTTTTGTTATGCATATGGGTATTCGTCACCTCATACCAAACCAGCAACGCCCAAAGCCTGACGGGACGCATCGATAACAATACCCCATTTGTCGAAGTGCCGATTGCTGTTTTTGATGATAATTCTCGCCTCACTATCAGCCTTGTGGCGACTTCTGGCAACCTCGACCCGCTCTTGTATTTGGTGGATGCCAATGGCAATATCATCGCCGAAAATGACGATGTTGCCGATGGAGATATCAATGCTTATATCGAATTTATCCGACCGCCATTCGGCAAATACACGGTGATTGCCACCCGTTTTGGTGTGGATAAGGGCGATACATCGGGCGAATTTTCGCTTTCGATTAGCCAACAAGTGGCGACTGTTGCCGAAGCCCAAGCCGATTTGGTGCTGAATGATGTGACACTAGCCAATGCAGGCTATCCACAACTTCCCCCACAGGCTTTAGCCGAATGGACAATCTTAGTTTATAGCGGTGGCGATAGCAACCTCGAAGCCAGCGTTATGAATGATTTGGATGAATTTGAACGCGCAGGTGGTAGCACCGAAAAGGTACGGATTATCGCCCTACTCGATCGCCATCCCGATTATAGCACCGCCAATGGCGATATTCAGACGGCGCAATTGTTTGAAATTGGCGCAGATGTGTCTCAAGATTATGGTGTGGTATTCCCTGCCACACTGGATAGCACCCCACTAGCCGATTTAGGCGTGGTGGATTCGGGCGATTATCATACCCTCGCCCAATTTTTACATTGGGGGATGAATACTTATCCTGCCAAACGGTATGCGGTTGTCCTTGCGGGGCATGGTGCGGCATGGCAAGGCGTGGTCGCCGATGAATCGACGGGTAATAGCATCACATTAGCAGGCTTGCACAACGCCTTGGATGCCGTGATGAGCGCCAATCATATTACCCAATTCGATTTGTTGGTCAATGACGCGTGTTCGATGAGCAACCTCGAATATTTGACGACTATCGCCCCATTTTTTGCCTATACCTTTGCCTCACCCGAAATTATCGTAGACCCCGGCTTGGATATGACCACATTGACCACGTTGCTGAACGAAAATCCCGATGCACTACAGGTGCTTGGCGAGCAGTTGGTAGATGTGTATATCGGGCGTGACACCCGTGACAGACGCGGGATTGATAACGAATATCTCGGCTTGGCGTTCACGGATTTATCTCGTTTTGCAAAATTGTCCGATTCGCTCACCGCCTTTGCCGATATCATCAACACCAACCCAATCGAATATAGCAACATCATTGGGCAGGCGCGGGCGAATACGTATACGTATAGCGCCTTTTTAGACCAAAATGACCTAATCGATGCGGGCGATCTCATGCAACAACTCATCGCCTATAGTTCAGATATGGGGCTGATTAGCCTCGCCCGCGATGTCCTGAGTGCTTTAGATGATGTGCGCCTCTATGCCCAAGCCGCCCCGCGTGTTCAAGGACGTATTTCGTTTTATAGCATTTACTTCCCCGCCAAGAGCAAAAATTTTGACCGCGATTACCCCATCATCACACCATTAGGCGCATGGGGGCAGATGCTCCGAAATTATTATAACGCCATCACACCGCGCTTGTGGCAAGCCGATGATTCGTTGCAAGCCTATCACCCGCCGATTGCCCCCAAAGTCCGTGTGACGCGGGTGTATCCGAGTGTGAGTAGTATCGTCTTTCCGCCAACCATTTCGGTCGAAATTGTCGGGCGCAGAATCGCCTCTGGTGCATTCACCATAGACCGCATCGGCGATGATGGTGTCATTTATCGCTTGGCAGAAAATCGCATCCTGACGGAAGTCGTGACCGATACCACCGTCAATTTTGTCAATAGCTGGAAATCAGGTGTCGATCAGTCGTATTTCAATTGGTTGCCGATGACTTTGCCGATGGTCACAGATGGGATGACCAGCGAATTTGAATTTTTGACGCGCACAGGTGATAACGCCTCACTCAATGGGCGCTATCGGGAACAAGGCAACGACCGTTGGAATGATGTCACCGTCATTTTTAACCTTGATGGCAGTGTACGCGATGTCATCACACAGACGGCGAGCGGGGCTTTGGCGGCGGTGAAAATCCCCATTGGGGCAGAATTTCAGAGTTATCGGTATGTCGTCAAATCGGGTGGCAACCTGATTTCAGAGCCGAATGTGTTGTATACATGGGGTGAAAATCGCATTTCGTGGCGACCACAAGCCGCACCGTCTGGCACATATAATCTTGGCTTTTTGGTATCGGCATTTGGTGGCGCGAGTGGTTTCGATTCGGCACAGGTGATTGTGAATAACGAACAATTCCCGCCCGATTTGGCGGGCTATGCCGATATTAATTTGGGTGTGAATTTTCAGCGTCCCGCAGGATGGAGCGCCATTGCCGATTTGGGGGGATGGCTAACTGCCAGCAGTCCGAGCGGTGATGCCACTCTCAATGTGTATTATTTCCGCGCTCCAGATGATATTTTTGGAGTGTTACAGACGGCACAACGCCGTTTTGAATTTGAATTGATTGGTGCCGCCCAAGCCTATCGTTGGCAAGGCGAATTGGGCTTGCGCTTTTCGCATATCTATCGCACCAGCGATGGCATCGTTTGGAATGGCGAGGCATTGGTCTTTCATCGCCTGACGGCACAAGGTGAACGGGGTATGATGTTCTCTTTAGATACCCGACAGGGCGCACGCGCTAACCGTGATGCGCTATTCCGTGCTATGGCGAATTCCATCCAGTTTTTTGATGCACAAAGCCTCAAATTGGATGATGCCGCCGATTGGCGTTATGAATTTATCAACCGTATCATCCCCTATCCCATCATCAAGACATGGCAAGATACCACGCGCTTTTCTGATGGCATATGGCGTGTATATCGCCCTGTGAATGATGCCTCCCGCTTGACGATTGCCACCATTGCACAACTGGATTATCCAGATCGCCAAACAGCGATGGATGCCGTCCTCGCACAATTCGCCGAAGGTGGCACATTCACCCAACGGGTATACAATGGCGAACATCATGAATGGCTCACCGCCTCATTTGAGGTGATTCGAGGTGGACAGCCGATGGTCGGTCGGGTGTATATCACCGAATTGAACAATCGTCTATATGCGTTCCGTTTCGAGACCCCCAAAGGCATCAGCGCTGTGACTATCTTCCGCGACTTTTTCGAGCCGATGGTAGACGGGTTTGCCCCGCCGAGCGATATTAAATTTTCGACTGGCACGCGCACGGCGTTTGTCAAATCTGCCATTATCACGGCGAATGATTCGTGTCGGGATGTGTTGTGGAATACTATTTGTTCGGGTGGGGGATTGCCTGTTCAGATGTTGGTCGTGGATGATACGGGCGAAATTACCCTGCAAACCAATGATGCCACGTATCCAACACAAGATGTTTTGGCGTTCCGTGTCGGTGTGGATGACCAAGGCAACATAGACCCGTTCAGCGTGGCGCTGGTCAATATCCAAGCCAATATCCCCGATAGCAACACCGCCGAAAATATCAAACTCATCGTGTTTGGTGGGGCGACAGTGGTCAATAAAGGCATCCTCCCGCCCAACACCATAGACCGCCTCGTCATGATGAATCCGCTTGATATACGGGTGAATATTCGCAACTTGCCTTCGACCAATGTATCGCTCATCATCGAGTCGCTCATCCCCACGCAACAGGTTATCGCCGTTGCACGCACAGAAGATAACCAATGGGTGCGTGTGATATTGCCCAATAATCCTTATCAAACGGGGTGGATACGTTCCGATTTGTTGCAGGTGGTAGACGAAAATTTGCGCGTGGATATGCTCAAGGTGGGTAATCCCAGTTTGCCTCATTATAGCGCGATGCAATCCATCGATATTTTGTTTGATGAAGCCCTCGACCCCACAGTATCGCTGAATGGTGTCCTCATCCAAACCACCCCCAGCCGACGACCTGTATATTTAGAGATTAATGGCGCATTGTTTGAAATCGCGGGTGGTTCGATGTTCTTCTGGCGGGGTGATGTGGCGGGCTTAGAGAGCGTCTCTGCCTCTGAACAAGCCGATGCTTTTGGTGATGTCGCCAGTCGTCGCCGTCCGAGCAGTTGGTCATCGGAGGTGTTGAGCGGGTCGGTACGCATACAAATCGCCAATGCCGATGTACAAGCCACTATCACTTCTGTCGCAGGCACACAAGTCCAATTCGATGAAAACCAGAATGATGTCACCCTGTCGGTGGCAGATCGGTCTGGTGGGTCGCTCAATTCGGTATTATCGTCATCATTGGGGGTGGTGCAGGTGGGTGGCAATTTGACCGCAGAAGAAATTCGCCGATTACAAGCGGTTCAGGGCAATGTGAATGCCTTGGATTTAACCGCCACACAAGATCTACCGTTCTTTTTTGGGACACAAAGTGGGGTGTTCTATTTTAATCAGGCATCATTTTCTGATGCCAATGTCTTAGATTATCTATTCAGCCAATCGCCGAACACGTCACCCTAGTTGATGTAGATAACTGATGGGGGCGGATACATGAATTCGTATCCGCCCGTTAGTGGGTGTGATGTTATTATTGGCTGAGGGTCAAGACTGCTCGCACAAATAGAATGCCTTCTTTCGTGCCGATAGAGAAGGTGGCGTTATCAAACAATTGCGCGAATTGTGACAATGCGGTGTTAAATTCCATCGCCCGCATGATGGCTTGACGATTTGCTTCGCGTACGCTCGCTTCTTGTTCGGCGGCTTGGGTGGGGTTGGGTGTGACCATCATATCATTGATACTGGCGAATGCCATGCTAATTTGTGGGGTCAAGATGCCCAACAGACCACCCAGGCTCGAAATGATGTTACGGTCTACAAACCAGTAATGGGTCATGGTCGGCAGGGTATAGCGGAGCGAATTTTGATAGAAGGGGTTGCTATCGAATCCGCCTTGCCCGTTCAAAATGGCGATGGCATTCTCCCGAAATCCCATGACCAATAGGCGATCATTCGTCCCGATGAGCATATTCACATCGTTCATATTGGCAGAACGCAATGTGAGGTTGAGGGCATTACCACCAGCGATTTCTTCACGACTGATGGTGATGTCATTCCCTGCACCTAACATGACATATAAATCCGCCAGTTGATTGATCAGCGCTTGGGCTTGAGCGCGATCAGAAATCTCGAAGATATATCCAAAATCAAGCAGGCTTTCAATATCGAGTGTGGTGATGCCAAATGGATTACTCGCTAATGCATCAAGTTGTTGATTGAATACGGTGGCAATTGCATCGGGTTTATAAGTGAAATAGATGGCAAAATCACCCGACAGGAGCAGGCTAATCACGTCCATCCCAAAAATGGTTTGGGCTTGTTCCAGTTGTGTCCGTAAATCTTGCCCTGTTTGAGCAGATACCAGATCAATAAGCGCGTTATAAGGCGCAATCAGGTGTGTGCCATGAATCACGGCGGTGGCATTCGCGGGGATATTTTGCAAAAAGGTCGGGTCGATGGGCGTGTTAAAGAGGTCGACAATTTCTGAGGGCAGACCGACTTGGGCAATATCAATGGTTGGCGATACCCCATTGACGATAGTCGCGCCGATAGCCGTATACCCATTGGGTAAGATGCTCTGCACCATATTACGGGTATATGAACGGTTATTATCTATGATTTGCATGAGGTTGCTGGTCTCGCCTACGACTAAAATATTGTAATTCGGTGCAGAGAGTGACCCCACTGCTTTTTGGAAGTTTATATCATTGCTCAAGGCGTTGGCGGGATTGCCATTGATAGGCAATAAAGCACGGTCTGATGCTAAATAAACGGTATCATCATTAATGGCGATATTCAACATACCATTGTTAGCACTATAGATGACAAAATTCCCCTCTGCGGTTGTTGCGGGGCTGAGTGGTGCAAGCAGGTTTTCGACAAAAGCCTCTGCTAATTCGCGGTTGCTGTGATCAATGGCGATGAGCGTTTTTTCTGTGATGTATTCGCCCCAATACCCCGCCATTGCCATGCTCGACCCCAACCATGGACGAATGGTTGTGGCAAAATCTCTATCCACTAATCGTTGTGCTATCATGTCTAGGATTTGCCTGGTGCTGAAATTTTGTGGGATGTTCGATTGCGGTTGAGTAATGGCGGTTATATCATTTAGCTTGGCTAAAATGGGTGCGAGGATTCCATCTAATTCTTCGATATACGCATCATCCGTGCGGATGCCGATATATACCCCTGCGCCTGCAGGCATCTGTTCGGCGAAGAAGGCATTCGCCAATGTGACTTGTGGTGCATCTGCCTGTGATACAGATACCCCCAATACCATCACCATAACCAGCCCCAACAAAAGGATCAGTTGTTTCATGACACACACTCCTTTGTGTGAATATAACAATCGTTTGTATTATATAACAAAACAGGTGGGGTTATGCCCACCTGTTTGTCAGATGCCCCTATTTTTAGGGGGCGAGGGTGATATTGGCTCTGGCGAGGAATGTGCCATCGGATAAGACGGCGGTGGTGATGGTGCTACTGTTGAATAGGCTGATAACCCGACTAGCCATATTTTGCAGTTGCTGAATTTCTGCTTGTGATAGTGGCATTGATGATGAGCGGTTACTGCCACCGATGATGTTATTGAATATGGTGTTGATGCTCGGTCCCAACACGACTAATAACACGGCAGATTGCAACACCTCACGGTCGATATAAGCGAGGGTGGTGCTGTTGCCGAGCATATATCCACGCGCATCTCGATAACGCCCGCCACCATTCAATCCGCCAGAACCGTTGAGGGCATCGCGGGCGCTGTTATATGTCCCCATCACCAGCACATCGTTATTCGCGCCAATCACGAATTTCAGGGGCAATCCCGGATTGCTCATGTCTATGACGATCGCATTTGCCCCGCCGATTTGTTCCCGATTCACCCGTAATCCCACCTGACTACCTGCTAATCCCAATATCCCCGCCAGCCGTTCAACAATATTACTGGCTTTGCCACTATCCGTCACTTTGATGAGCAAGCCGAATTCCATCCCTAAATCACCCGATAAGGCGCTGGATGGATTTGAGGCAATGCTGATTAGACGGTTGATGTCTGCCGCCAGATAAATCGCGTAATCACCCGTGAGCCAATCCACAATATCACTCTGAAAGTTCAAGCCGATGATGGATGTGGCAGATGAAATTTGTTGCAGGGCTTGGTCTACAATTTGCGAGCCAGTTGCCGATGTCCGAAGCAGGCTAATCCCCACATCATAGGCTTGTTTGAGGTTCGAGCCTTGCGCCATGAGCAGGGTGTTTTGTGGCATAAACCGCGCAAAATCGAGGTCGATGGGGGTCGAGATGGTGCTGAAAGCGGTTTGACCGGTTGTCGATGGTTTGAGCGCCACATCGATGGTGAAGGAGCGACCATCTAAAATTGTCGCACCGCCCGCGATTGTGCCATTCATGCCCAACAGATTAATCGCCCGTACAATTTGCCCATCCAAACGCGCCATACTTAGTAGTGCATCCACATTGCCATACAGGGTGATATTATAACTGCCCGCAGGCAAAGCACTCAGTGTCGCTGTGAATTTGCTATCACCCGATAGTGGACTGGATGGTGCTGTTGTTGGGATGAGCGCCCTTCTGCTGACCATATATAGCCCATCGTTGCTGATGGCGATCGCTTGGCGGTTGGCTTCTGGCTCGCTCGATTGATAGGAGAATGTGAAAATGGTGAAATCGCCATTTTGCGATTCTATCCAATCTTGTGGATAAAGCACGAAATTGGTACGCACAAAATTGATGGCTTCGGTCTTGTTGGTGATGGCGATAGCGAGCATAAAATCTACCCCAAAGCTACCACCGATAGCGGCATAATTGCCAAGCCATGGGCGAATAGAACTGTTGAAGGTTGTCCCAATTCCGTTGTTCTGCACAAATTGGTCTAATAAATTTTGTAATGTGAGGTTATCAATTTCCCCTGAACTGCCTGTCATATCGCGCATGACTTGGGCGATGGGATCACGCAAGCGCACAAAAATGTCATTGAGGCTGTTGATATAACCATCATCTGTGCGTATCGATGCATAGATGTCGAAGGTATTGGGCATTTTATCTGCGCCGTATGTGTTGGCTAATGCGCCACCACCACCGCCACCGCGTAATACAAAAAAGGCAATGACCGCCACCAATGCAATTGCGCCAATCACGCCACCGATGATCAATGGAGCCCGTCTTTTGCCACCAGTTTTAGCAGGTGGCATCTTAGCGGGCGGATAGCCCCCCTGTGGCGGATAGCCCCCCTGTGGCGGATAGCCGCCTTGTGGTGGATAGCCGCCTTGTGGCGGATAGCCCCCCTGTGGCGGATAGCCGCCTTGTGGTGGATAGCCCCCCTGTGGTGGATAGCCCCCCTGTGGTGGATAGCCCCCTTGTGGTGGTGGATATTGCCCAGACATAATTCCCCCTTTCGCTGAGAGCGATGAAAAAGATAGGTATTTACAGGTATAAGCGTCTAAATTATCTATAAGATGTTAAAACTGGCTTACTTTCATTATAATGTATAATATCGTTTTGCGCTTGTTATTGAGCAGGATTTTGCATGAAGCGAGCATTAGGGATTTGGTTGATGGTCATCAGTATCGTAGCACTTGGATGGATGATGACTGTCGCACAGCAACCACAACCAACGTGTGCCGATTATTTAACGCAATTTTATAGCGTGGCTACCGAATTGTGTTTATCTGCACCTGATAATTATGTGTGCAATGCGGGCAATCCGCCCCTTGCCGAACCTGCGGGACCAGTGAGCAATTCGCTCGGCACACTAGGGGCGATTATCCCCCTCGATGCCCTCACCAGCCTGCATACCAGTCCATTCACATCGGATGGTAGCAATGGCGGTTTGGTATGGGTGCGCTCACAAGCCAATCATTTTCGTGCAATTTTGCTCGGCGATGCGTGGATACGCGATGTATCGCCCGCCAACACCCCGCGTTGGAGCAGTATCATCCTCACCACCCAAACACCGAGCGATGGATGCTTTGCCCAAGCACAGAGCAGTTTCACCTTTCAGGCGCGGGAACGCTTTGAACCGATTCGCCTGATTATCAATGGGGTGATATTGGATGTGAATGGCACAATTACCGCCTTAACCACCCCGACAGAGACGATATTCATCGTCATTGAAGGGGTGATGCGTGCATCGGCTTATGAATCATCGCAATTGGTGCTGGCAGGGCAAGAGATACGCATCCCGTATCTCTATAACGACTTCAGCGCCCCTGCTAGTCCACCACCACCACCAGCCCCATATACACCGAATTTGTTGGCGAACTTTCCGATTAGCTTGTTGGATAGACCCGCTTATTTACCCCAACCGGGTTATGCTGTCACCGATGCGCGTGTTAATCTTCGCACGGGACCCTCGACCCGCTTCGATATTATCTACGAAGTGCCACGCGGTCAAATCATGACCATTTTGGGCATGAACCCCGCGGGCGATTGGTATCATGTGCGCCTCGCCAATGGTCAAACAGGGTGGATGTCGGCTGAATTTTTAGAACGGAATCATGGTGCAATCAGCACCATTTATGACCGCACGCCACTGCCACCACAACGCTATGGCGATTTGGGCAATCATGCGCGGGTGGTGGCGATGGGTGGGGTGGTCATGCGCCAAGCGCCCGATGCCAGTTTTCCCGCCATGATGACCGTGCCAGTGGGCGCAGAATTAGAATTATTGGCGCGTAGTCCATATAGCCCATGGGTGAAAGTGGCATTTCAGGGTGTGGTTGGGTGGGTGGCATTGTTATCGCTCGAAACACAAGCCATTGTCGAAGCCTTGCCAGTGGATACAGCCGCGCCCACGTTGGTTGTGGCGGGACCGACAGTGATCCCATATCCAACGGTGATTTTTGGTGGTGCGTTCCCCGACCCGCGTTGTTATCCGAATTGTTAACGAATACAGATGATGACCAAGCGACAAACTTTTTTTCGGTTATTAGGACTTATCCGCCCTTTTTGGCGCGGGATGTTGGTGGCGATATTACTCAGTCTGGCGACTATCGGCAGTAGCATCAGCCTGATGGCGATCTCTGCGTGGCTTATCTCAATGGCGGGCTTGCAATTGGGCATCGCCTCATTGGGTGTTGCCCCCCCAATGGTGCGTTTTTTTGGCATTGCACGGGCAGTTTTTCGGTATTTAGAACGATTTGTATCGCATAACCTCACCTTTCGGTTATTGGCGCGGTTGCGCGTATGGTTTTATCAGGCGATAGAACCACTCGCGCCTGCACGGTTGATGCACTATCGCAGTGGCGATTTATTGGGTCGTGTGGTCGCCGATGTCGAAACGCTAGAAAATATCTTTTTGCGCGTCATTGCCCCGCCTGTGGTGGCATTGTTCATCGGTTGTGTTATGACCGTGTTCATGCTCGGATTTGACCCGCTCATCGCGTTGATATTTATAACAGGATATGTGCTGGCGGGGACGGCGTTGCCCTTGATGGCATGGCGTACAGGCGAATCGGATGGGGTGCGATATATCGCCAAACGCGCCGAACTCAACACGCATTTGGTCGATACCCTACAAGGTATGGTGGATCTGTTGGCATATGGTGACGAGATGCGCCAGTTGGCACATCTGAATAACCTGAATGATGATTTGGCATCCACCGAAAGGCGCATGGCATTTTGGGATGGATTACAAACCGGGCTGTCGGTGTTATTCGTACATCTCACAGCTTGGGCGGTATTGCTGGTGGCTATCTCTCGTGTGGATGGTATTTTTTTAGGCACATTGATCCTTGCCACCATCGCTTCATTCGAGGCGGTTCAAGCCCTTATCCCCGCGGCGCATCACTTAGGCGAGAATATCGCCTCTGCACAGCGTTTATTCGATGTGATAGATACCCCGCCTGCTGTGGATACCGCCTTAAAAGACGACTCGCTTAGCTTATCGACACCCCTGTTTTTACGCATAGAAAATGTCTCATTTGGGTATGAGCGCGCACAATGGGTTTTACATCATATCGATTTAGATTTGCCGGATGGCAAAAGTATTGCCATCGTCGGCGCGAGTGGTGCAGGAAAATCCACCCTTGCCAATTTGATTTTGCGCTTTTGGGATGTGGATGAAGGTCGAATCACCTTAAATGAT
>PGTJ01000318.1 GCA_002794515.1 Phototrophicales bacterium | reverse complement strand
ATGGCACTATTACTATATCGTTATTTGTCACAGGTGTTTTTTCGATTTTCACCACCATTTTCATCGTCATCATTTTGGGTCAACAAACCTTATTGTTCTTCGATTCACGGGCGTTTGTCATTGCCAAAGTGCCGGTGATTGATGACGCATTGGCACAAGCTGTCGATACAGATGACCTCGAAGCGGTATCGGCATTTGCCGATGCGCGCCTTGCTGAGCCGATAGCCTCGAATCAAAGTGAATTTACCATTGTCTTCGATGGTGATCGTGTTCCGTTTCAACAATCCCAATTTGTTCAAATCGGTGTTGGAGAGATGCGGGAAGTTGTGCGGATTGTTGACAGAGGTCGACGCACGATTCGTGTAGAACGGGGCTTAGATAAAACGACCCCATTAGCGCATCCGAGCAATACGCTGTTGTTTAGTATGACCGAGCAACAAGTACGCCTGATTCAAGATTTGCCTTCGGTGCAATCTATCGAAAATATCGCATGGGAACAGGTAAATGTTCCTTATACACATATTGGCGATGAATTTCAATTTCGCAACCAAACGGTCAAAGTGACCGATTTTGATAGCACCAATGCCGTAATACAGTGCATTGGTCCTGTATCACAAACATTTAGCCGTGGCGAATTACCCCGTCGTTTGGCACAAGCCTTGTCTGAAGGGGAGGTGTTCGACCATAATAACTTGCGTTGGCGTGTCGACAGCGCCGATAGAAATACGGTGGTGGCGGCGTGTGTACCAGATAGCACCACGCAAGTAGCATGGTCGGTATTGCCAGTTACTATGATCAAAGTTAGTGATACTATCGAATACCAAGATCGCGCATGGCGTGTTGGTGCTTATACCACTGAGTCGGTACGCATCGAACGATGTGATCAGGGTCAATATCATGATATCCCGTTGAATAACGGCTTTGGGCGCGTATTCACACCCGATACGCTCATCGAAATTGGCACGGAAATCATGCGCGTTCACAGTACATCCCCCGACTCTATTCGTGTAGAACGTTGTGTAAGCGGCACATTCGGCACCGCTAAAACACGCGAAGATGGTGTGTATCCAGCCATTGCCATTGCCGAAGAAGTCGGAATATGGGAATTTTTGACTGGCACAGAATGGGTGCCACAAAATGGTGCTTTTGGCATTTTACCATTAGTCATAGCCACCAGCCTGATTACCATTGTGTCATTGATTGTGGCTGTGCCGTTGGGTTTAGGATCGGCCATTTATCTGAGCGAATATGCTCCCCTTAAATTACGTAATATGTTCAAGCCTATCTTAGAAATCTTGGCGGGCATCCCAACTGTGGTGTTCGGCTTCTTCGCTGTATCGATGGTCACACCCTTCTTTCAGAGCATTTTTGGCAACCTCATTCAGGGGCAAAATATCCTCACGGCGGGCGTCGTGGTTGGTATTTTGATTGTGCCAATTATTAGTTCCCTCAGTGAAGAGGCGCTACGTGCTGTGCCACGCGCCTTGCGCGAAGCCTCGTATGGCTTGGGTGCGACCAAACTCGAAACCACCGTACGGATCATCTTCCCCGCCGCCATTTCGGGCATTCTCGCATCGATTATTTTGGCATCATCGCGTGCTGTTGGCGAGACGATGGTTGTGGCACTTGCCGCAGGATCTGTGCCTAAATTTACCTTCAATGTGTTTGAAGGAGCAGAAGCCATGACGGGTTATATCGTCCGTATTAGCAGTGGCGACCTCGCCTATAACACTATTGATTACAACAGTATTTTTGTCGTTGGGGCGACATTATTCGTCATGACATTGGCTCTCAATATTGTGAGTAGCATTGTTTCGAATCGTCTGAGAGAGGCATATTGATGAGCAACCGTATCGAAATTGGTGTTTTTAGAACGAGCGTCATGGAACGCAATGCACAGGGGGAGCGGTTTCGGTTATTTTACTTGTCATCGTTGTTCATCGTCTTTTTGGTGTTGATCATACTGATTGCTAGTGTGATTAATCAAGTATTTGGTTTAGTGGCGGTGAATTATGCCGTAGACCCCGACAATTTGGTGCGACCGATTGAATTCGAGAGTCGCCTGGCTAATTTGCCAGATGAAGCCATAAAGGGCTTTTTTGGCGAAACGCTTGATGAAAAAGCCGACCGTGCTACCTTAATCGCCCAAGTGTATTTGTATCACACACTCATTAACCAAGTATCGAATAAACGAGATGCCGAAATTCCATTGAATGAATTAGCGGCGTTGCCCGTGAGCGAAATTACACAACGCATTGGTGGCATCGAAAATATCAGCCGCACCTTACGCAGTGCAGGGATGAATAACGCCATGATAGCCGCTTTGGCAGGCAATCGTGATCTGTGGCAACTCATCCTCACACCCAATAGCCGTGTGTTTGAAGATTTGACCAAAGCCGAACTGGGGCGTGTGATTGAGAACACCATTCCCAGAGAAATTTTGCAATTGGTCTACGAAAACCTTAGCCCGCTCAGTGATGTGCGCGAGATGAACGGCATCCCGCTTCGTGTGTCTATCGAGGGCAGTATCATTCCAGAAGGTTGGGAAGAACGCTCCATCAACGATTTATCTGCTTCTGAACGGGTGCAATTGTTGGTCGAAAATCTTGACCACGAAGAGTTATTAGCCCTTGTGTATGACCGTGTGGTCAAAGAGGTCGTCTTACAAAGCTGGAATCTTGATCAAAGCATTTTCAACCGTCAGGCAATTGAAACCCGCGTTGAAGATGCACTGCCATATGGTACAGAATTACGCTGGCGGTCTTGGTTATCTTGGCGCTTCCTAACGGGTGAATTGACCAAAACACCCGCTACAGCAGGTATTTATCCCGCTTTTATGGGGACATTGTGGTTGATGTTTTTCACCATTCTGTTTGCTTTCCCCTTAGGAGTTGGGGCGGCGGTGTATCTTGAAGAATATGCCAATGATAATTTCATTAATCGTGTGATTGAGGTGAACATTCGTAATCTTGCAGGTGTGCCTTCGATTATTTATGGT
>PGTJ01000073.1 GCA_002794515.1 Phototrophicales bacterium | reverse complement strand
GGTAATAGCACCACATCGGGTTGCGAGGCAACAATTTCATCCAGCGTGATGCGCGGATAGCGCGTATCGCGCCCTTGTATGCGCGGGTCATCAGGGGCATAGGGTGCAGATTGTCCCAAATCGGCTTTGAGCGGATATAACCGTTGGCGTTCTGCGAATACATTCGTGCCACCACATACACGTAATAAATCGTGCATATAGGTATCGGCATTGAAGGTCATCCACGGGTCTTTCCAGATGGGGACGAAAACTTTGCAAACTTCGCCCGCGTCATCTTTGGCTTGGCTGATGCCAGAGACCCAATCGTAGCTATATTCAATCAAACGGACACGCGCCACCATGCTGGTCTCATGGAACACATCCATGATATTCCAGAGGAGTGTGAACACATTGGCGACTGTTTTGGGATGTGTCGCCCATACCCGTATGCCCGCTTGATATAAGGCACGGGCATCTTCGAGGCGATTTTCTTCTCGATTCATCAAGACTAAATCGGGCTTTAGGGCGATAATGCCCGCAATATCTGGATTTTTCGTCCCGCCAAACGTGGGAATAGCGCCAACTTTATCGGCGGGATAAATGCAATATTCTGTCCTGCCCACCAACCTATCGCCCAAATTCAAATCGAATAACGACTCGGTGAGGCTTGGCACAAGCGAGACCACACGCCGAAGGGTTATGCCTTCTTCTAATTCGATACTGAGGTCATCACCAGCCCAATCGTCCATATCATTTCTCATCCATGACAATCAATTGATCACGTTCTGGACCAACACTAATCATCGAAATGGGCAAATCACACCATTCGCTGATGCGTTGCAGATACTGTTTGGCATTGGTGGGCAAGTCATCATATCGGCGGACATGGCTAATATCGTCATGCCAACCGGGCAATGTCTCATAAATAGGTTTGGCACGCTCTAATTCGGGGATGGTGCTGGGTGGATAATCCATGCGAACACCATCAACATCATAAGCGATGGCGATGTTCAATTCATCAAACCCACTGAGAATGTCCAATTTGGTGATGACCAGCGATGTCAGCCCATTTATATCGGCAGAATAGCGCAACAAGACCAAATCGAGCCAGCCACAACGGCGCGGTCTGCCTGTGGTTGTGCCATATTCATCCCAAAAATTTTCGCCTGTACCGCGTAAGCGATTGGCAATATCCCCAAAGAGTTCGGTGGGCATCGGACCCGCACCGACACGAGTACAATAGGCTTTGGTCACACCAAACACATCCCCGACATACTTCGGACCGAAGCCCAAGCCGATGAGCGCCCCGCCTGTAGAGGGATTTGAACTGGTCACGAAGGGATAACTGCCATGATCAACATCTAGCAATGTGCCTTGTGCGCCTTCACATAAAATATGCGCCCCTTCACGCAAACGTTGATTGATATAATGGGTGGTATCCACGATATACGGGCGCAATTTTTGCGCGGCATTCACATATTCTTCGGTGATTTCTTGCACATTCAATAACGGTTCATCATGCTTGAGCAAGACATGATTTGCCGTTTCGATGGATTTTTTGATGGCTTCGGCAAAATCTTCAATCGATAACATCTCGCCCATGCGGATGCCACGCCGTCCCGTTTTATCGAGATAAGCCGGACCGATGCCCCGTAAGGTTGTGCCAATAGCTTTATTGCCCAACGCCTTCTCGCTGGCAATATCCAACGCCCGATGGGCAGGTGTGATAATATGAGCTTTGGTGCTAATTTTCACCCGTTCTGGTGATACATCTACACCGAGCGCGTGTAATTCATCTAATTCTTTGAGCAAATTGACCGGGTTGACCACCATGCCATTGCCTAAGATACAGGCGGCTTGAGGGCGCAAAATGCCTGACGGCATGAGGTGTAATTTATATACCTTATCGCCGACATACACGGTATGACCTGCGTTATCACCACCACCATAACGCGCCACCACATCGGCACGGGCGGCTAACCAATCGACCGCACGACCTTTGCCTTCATCGCCCCATTGCGCTCCAATAATGATTGTCGCTGGCATAATCATGAATATCCTTTATATATGCGCCATTACTGTTTTAGTTTAGCGGTTTAGGCGTAAAATTTCTACTATCGGCTTATAGATGAGGAGCATTTCCTAAAACAATCGTCACCTGTCGCGCACCAATCGGCACAAGTTGGTTATCCCGACCGAGTGCAAGACCAGACCCCTGCCCAATGCCTAGAGCCAAGCGCACCTTGCCAGCCGATAATAACTGACGGGCGATTTGCGACTCGCTGATGCTGGTCACATCGGGCAATACAAACACATCCTGCACCCAATCCAAGCCCGCTTGTGGGGTATTGGTGCTATCTAAAAATAATGCGCCAAACAACATCGCCGATGCGCCTTCGGCAAAAATCACCCCACCCCGTTCATAGCAATCGGCAATACCACGCAACGCCGCCCCTATCAATGCCGAATGAAAATCTTCAAGCGGGGTGATATTAGGCAATACAATGCACGATGCTTCTTTGAGTCGGGTCTCGATTGCATCATCATCTTCGGTTAGGATATTGACAAAATAACCTGTTGGCGCGCCTAAATCTTCCATGTCATCCATGAGCGGGTCTATATCATCCACATGAAGCCCTAAATAGGCAACACCCCCACCCGCCTTAAGGCGGGCGAGGACTTGTGTGCGCGTATCGGTTTGAATATCGGCGCTCCCAGCGAGGATAAGCCACCCCGCTCCATCACGCCAAGATAAGATCGAATCGCTCATGAAGCTATGCCATCACATAATCGGCGACTGCCGATGCCAACAATGCCACACTCAGCGGCAACACATCCTCATCAAAATCGAATTTAGGATGATGATGCCCATAATTCAACCCGCGCTCGGCATTCGCCGATCCAACAAAGAAGAACATTCCAGGAACATCGTGCATGAAAAATGCCATATCTTCACCACCCGTTGTCGGCTCTTGATGCACATGTAATTCTTGTGGGACGAGTTTCTTGAATGCTTCACGGGCTTTGGCGCTCACATCGGGATGATTCACCACAGGGATGGTGGCATGATGAAACCAAAAATCTGCCGTACAGTTAGATGCAGTAGCGATTCCCGTGGCAATTTCACGGATACGCTTTTCGATGACATCACGAACTTCTACTTTGAAAAAGCGGAATGTGCCAGCCAATGTCACCTGTTCGGGGATGATATTATAGGCATCACTGGCGCTCAGCTTGGTGACAGAGACAACTGCGTTATCTTGTGGGCTGATACTGCGAGAGACAATGGTCTGGAGGGCTAAGATGATTTGCGCCGCCACAGGCACAGGGTCTATACATTCATGAGGGATGGCGGCATGTCCACCTTTGCCCGTGATGGTCACACTAAAACTTGATGAACCCGCCATGACGGGACCATCTGCCACACCCAATGTGCCGAGTGGCATGGTGTTCCACAAATGTAAGCCCAAACTCACATCGGGTCGTGGATTTTCGAGTGCGCCATCTTTAATCATGGCAGTTGCGCCAGAGCCGATTTCTTCTGCGGGCTGAAAAACAAATTTGATGCGTCCTTTGATATGATCTCTGTATTTGGCGAATAAGTTCGCCACACCGAGGGCAATCGCCGTATGCCCATCATGCCCACAAGCGTGCATTTTGCCCGGATGTTGCGAGACATATTCTGTCTGATTTTCCTCTTGGATAGGCAAGGCATCCATGTCGGCACGCACCAACACGGTGGGACCATCGCTATTACCCTCTAAAATGGCGACAACGCCCGTCTTGCCGATTCCCGTTTGCACCTCCAAACCCAAGCGTCGTAATTCATCGGCGACAATACTGGATGTCCGCACCTCTTGAAAGGCGATTTCGGGATGTTGATGAAAATCTCGTCGGAAGGCGATCACTTTTTCGCGCAGAGCTTCTGCTTCGTTCTTAAAATCTATCATCATAAAAATCCTCTTTTAAGCTAATGTGAATAAGCGATACCGTTCAATATAGCGCGGTTCATCAGGTGGGGCTTGTGGGTCAAGGCTCCGTTCACGCACACGCGCTTCCATCGCCTCCATATCGGGAATTTGGCTTTTATGTTCGCGCAAGGCGGCAATTTTGATGGGGATATAATCGGTGATGTCGATATGAGTTGTTGGTTCGTTGGGGACTGCCAAATAAACATACTTCACCTTATGTACATCCAAGCCTTCATCGCGCTCTAATTCGATAAAATTCAGGCGGTCACGCGCTGTGGGAAATACGGCTTCGATGGTGGCAGTGCCGATTGCCCGATGATCGGGATGATTAATATACCCTGTGCCAGACCAAAACATGGTTGGATCGCAGGTGACGACAATATCGGGTTTTTTCATGCGGATGAGGCGCGTGAGTTCTTTGCGAAGTTGAAGTGTGGGTTGCAGTTCACCATCGGGATGACGTAAAAATATCACATCCGTTGCCCCCAATACACGGGCGGCACATCGTTCTTCTTCTTCGCGGATGGCGATGAGGCGTTCATGCGTCATATTGGGGTCGGCACTGCCTTTATCTCCACTGGTCGCCAAGACGATAATTACCTCTGCGCCACGCGCCGCCCAACGGGCAAGTGCGCCACCGCTAAAAAATTCGGGGTCATCGGGATGGGCATAAATCGCCATCACACGTAATGGTTCTGTTTTTGTTTGGTTTGTCATTCTGCTTTGCCTTTATCTTTTTTGCCTTTGCCTCGCTTAAATTTAGCTTGTCTGTTATTCGGACGTTTTTTCTTTTTGGGTGATGTGGATGATAGTACTTCATCCGATTTGGGCGAAGTTGGCGCAGGTGCGCTCAATTCTGCCGATGCACCAATTTTATCCTGATTCCGTTCACCAACAGGTTTGCCACAATCACACGGTTCATCACCATGTTTGCTACACGGTTCTTTGGCTTTTTTCTGCAGGGCTTCGAGTTCATCAATGGGGATAATATCTTCGCGCTTATACATTTTGCGCCCTTCAGTTTCGAGTTGCACCAAGACACTATCGGTCAATGGATAAACCTCGACTACACGCCCCGCCCCTTCAGGTGTGCCAACACGTTTGTTGCGCTTGGGCAATGTCTTCCGCGCCGCCACATATTGTTCATATTCATAAACCAAACAACAGCGCAAACGACCACACATCCCGGTAATTTCGCTCGGATTGAGCGATATCCCCTGCGCCTTTGCCATTTTAATCGAGATAGGGCTGAAATCGGTCAGGAATGTGGAGCAACAACGCAACTCACCACATGCCCCAAATCCGCCTAAAATTTTGGCGACATCCCGCGGACCAATTTGGCGAATATCAATTTGTGCCGAAAAAAGACGCTTGGTCTCGTTGATGAGGGGCGCCGTGTTCACCCGATCTTCGGCGGTGATGAGGATAGTCAGCAAAGAACCATCATAATTGTACAAAGCGGCGATGAATTTAACATCATGATACATGCCAATTTTTTGGGCTTTCTCGATGAATATTTGTAGGGCTTCATCTTGTTGCGCTTCCCATTGTTGCTTGAGTACCAAATCTCTGGGGGTGGCGGGGCGTAAAATTGGGCGCACATCGGTTGTTTCATCCACTTCTGTGAAACTGATAATTTGCCCCATATTGCGCCCACGCGCTGTCTCGACAATCACATAATCACCCGCCTGCAGGTGTGGATATTCGCTCAAATCGAAGTGATATAATTTGCCGATTTTGATAAAGCGTACCCCAGCGACTTTACGCTGTTTGATCTCTGTTGGGTGGTTGATGACCACATCATCTATACTCATTCCATCCTCTAAACTTTTATTTTAACCAATAAAACAATATCTGCCCCGTCAATATTGACAAACGGTGTGCAAAATGCTAGTCTCACTAACAAGTTTAACACACTTTTCGCGTTGGTTCATGCTGTGGTATACAGCGTTATTATAGGATAATCATGGGCATTCTTACCATGAAATTTGGCGGGTCAACGGTTGGCACGACCACCGCATTACCGCAAGTTGTGAGCATTATCTTACAAGAATTTGAACGATGGGAACATCTCATCATCGTTGTATCGGCTTTGGATGGTGTGACCGATGCGCTTATCGAGGCGGCGCATCTGGCACAATTGGGCAATCGGCGCGGGTATCGGCGCATTGTCGCCACGCTCCGCACCCGTCATTTGGCATTGGTCGAGCAACTTCCGTTAAAAGAAGAAGAACGCAATGCGCTCAAAGCCGATATTGACCGCCTATTATTTGATATGTTGGATGTTTGCCAAACACTATCCGAGCCGACATCAGTCAATTTGCCCGTAGCCGAATATATCGATGCAATTATCGGCGTGGGTGAAAGATTATCGGCACGGATTATCGCCGCACTGCTCCGTCATAACAACATACGGGGTGTAGCATTAGATGCCTTTGACTTAATCATCACCGATGATGTATTCGGCAATGCCAATGCCGATATAACCCGCACCCGTGAACACATCCAAACCAACCTGATGCCACTATTAGAGCGCAACCTCGTGCCAGTCATCACAGGTTTTATCGGTAGCACACCATCGGGCAAACCAACCACACTCGGACGTGGCGGTAGCGATTTCACCGCATCGCTCCTCGCTGTTTGTACGGGGTCATCAGAAGTGTGGATATGGGCAGATGTCGATGGCATGATGTCGGCAGATCCGCGTGAATTGGATGATGCCCATGTGATAGAGGAATTATCGTATGCAGAAGTGGCAGAATTGACTTATTTTGGAGCGCGAATTTTGCATACGCGCATGGTCGCCCCGCTTAAGGCGAATCATATCCCGTTATTGGTCAAAAATGTGTTCAAACCCCAACACCCTGGCACACGCATTCATGCCAACTCACCCGACTTTCCGCCACAAATCAAAGCGATCACCAGTTCACCGAGCATCGGTCTGATGACCAGTGAACCCGCCGATATGGGCGATATATTGCATCTGATTAACGCATCGCTCTATCAAACAATTGGCGTGAAGCCAGAAGTATTGATAACGGCACAATCTCCCCATGCACGATTTTTGTGTTTTATCATCCCCACCAGTGCGGGACCCGATGCGTTGCGTCATATCATGCTCGATTTCGAAACACGTCTGAGCAATGCCAACTCTAAATGGACACTCACCCCAGTGACCATCATCACAGCAGTTGGCACGCGATTAAACGATTCACCACGTTTGTTGGGCGATATTTTGGTGGCATTAGACGACATTCCCACACTGGCAATATCACAAGGGGCATCGCATTGCAGTTTGTCAGTGGTGGTTGCGCCACATGATGCCGATCGGGCATTACGGCGTATTCATCGCATTATCAACAAACAAAAAACGCCACTGCCTCAATAACGCTCTAAATAATTATCCAGCTCCCATTGGGAGATGGTCTGATTGTAAGCATCAAATTCTTGTTGCTTGGCTTGTAAAAAGCGGTCGGCGATATATTCGCCCAACGCATCCATCATCACATCATCGGCACGTAACGCCTCTAATGCTTCGCCAAGTGTGGCAGGTAAGCGTTGCAAGGTGCGTAAGCGATTGCGTTTTTGTTCAACCAATGTTTCTTCGAGCGGGTCTGGCAATTCTAAATGATTTTGCAACCCATCTAAGCCCGACATGAGCATGACCGTTGCCGCCAAATAAGGATTGGTACTTGGGTCTGGTGAACGCAGTTCAAGCCGTGTATGCGCCTCTTTGCCTTTGGTGATAACAGGCACGCGGATGAGGGCGGCGCGATTGGTATGCGCCCAACTGACATACACCGGTGCTTCAAAACTGTATCCAAGTCGTTTATATGAATTAACCAATGGGGATAGCACGGCGGTCATGGCGCGTGAATGCGCCAATTGTCCCGCCAAAAAATGCCTCGCAAGGGTGGATAATCCATATTCATGGTCAACATCGGCAAATACATTATCGCCTGTTTTGGCATCATGCAAGCTCTGATGGGTATGCAAACCCGACCCTGGTTGATTGGCAATCGGACGGGGCATAAATGTGCAATGCAAACCCATTTGCATGGCTACTGTGCGTAATGCCACCCGCGCCGTGAGCAAATTATCCGCCGTGACCAGTGCATCATCATAATTAAATTCAATCTCATGCTGTCCACGACCGATTTCAGAATGTGCCACATTCACACAAATGCCAAGCGCATTAAGCGTGCTGATCATTTTACGGCGCACATGGCTAGCTTTCTCGGTGGGCAAATCGAAATAACTGGCATCATCGAATGGGGCAGATAAATCTGGGCGACCATTCGCCCCCGATTTGAACAAGAAAAATTCCATCTCGACACCAATTTTGAAGCTATACCCCATATCTTTGGCATATTGCAAAGCACGCGCCAAGATGTAACGTGGGTCGCCGATGAATGGGCTACCTTGTGGTGTATAAACCGAACAAATAAACCGTGCCGTCTTTTCATCACCATCTGTCCAGGGCAAAACGGCAAAGGTGTTCAAATCGGGTAGGAGGAGCATATCGCTTTCCGCCACCCGGGCAAATCCATCTAAGGATGAGCCATCAAAATGAGTGCCACGGTCAATCACATCCGCAACTTCGCTAATGGGCATGGTCACACTTTTGACCACGCCAAACACATCCGTGAACCATAGGTCTATAAAACGAATATGTTGGTCTTTGATGGCGGATAAAATGGCTTGTTTGGTCGTCATCGCCACACCTTTTCATCATCAATAGTTAGCAGGTATTAGTGGCGGTAAAATCCGCCATTGCACACAAAAAAAACAAATTATCATCATCCATTGTACAAAAAGAGGGGCGATATGTCTTATGGCAAAATTGACCAACAAACAGGTATATGAAATATCCATTTTTCTACAATTGTGGCGCGGGCAACACACCAAGATGCCCTAAAAGTGCATCTAATGCCAATAAATACCCACGCCAACCAAATCCGCTAATCTGACCCACACACACAGGGGCAATTAGTGAGGTATGCCGAAATGACTCGCGGGCATGAATGTTGGACAGGTGAATTTCTACTACAGGCAGGTTGATGGCGCTAATCGCATCGCGCAGGGCGATTGATGTGTGGGTATAGGCACCAGGATTGAATACTACGCCATCTGCCCAAATACGCGCCATATGCAATAAATCTATCAATGTCCCCTCGTGGTTAGATTGTTCGGCACGCAATTCCGCCGAATAAGGACGGATATGCGCCTGTGCTAAGGCGACAATATCCGACAATGTGAGTGAGCCATAAACATCTGGCTCGCGTGTGCCAAGAAGATTGAGATTAGGTCCGTTGAGCAGGAGGATTTTTTTGGTCATCATACACCCTTTCATCGCAATGCCATTAGCACGGCAATCACATCATCTTTCGGTACATCATCGACAATCATTGGCGCACCGACTCCTCGCAATAAGATAAAGCGCAATTTGCCATCTTTGCGTTTTTTATCGGTGAACATGGCGGCATAAATCGCTTCTGGATCGAGTCCATTGAGGCGTATGGGCAAGCCCGTATGGGCTAAGATCGCCTCGACACGGTGGATGAGCGCTTCATCACATAATCCGAGCCGATGCGAGAGCATGGTCGCCAATAACAATCCCACTCCAACGGCTTCGCCATGCGCCCATGAATAATGTGTGACTTGTTCAATGGCATGACCAAAGGTATGCCCCAAATTGAGATGCGCCCGCTCACCATGTTCGTAGGGGTCACGTTGCACCACATCCACTTTGACTTGTACCGCCCGTTTAATCAATTCTTCGGCAAGCGATACCTGGTGCAAATCGGTGTCGAGTAATTTTTCATCGGCTAACAACCCATGTTTGATGACTTCTGCCATACCACAGCGCCATTCACGAGGTGGCAAGGTGGTCAACACATCGGGATCTATCCACACAGAAATCGGTTGTTTGAACGCGCCAACCAGATTTTTGCCTTCAGG
>PGTJ01000595.1 GCA_002794515.1 Phototrophicales bacterium | reverse complement strand
GTGCCGCCGTGATGACCGACCCCGATGTCTTTGCCGATGCCAAAGCCCCTTATAACAAAGTTAGGCTAACAGGTGCTGTCGAAAACAATTATGTTTATGCCACCCTGTTGAGCAAAAATTTATATCCTTTTGGCTATCAAAAATTGCATTTGGTGGCATTACCCCTCGATTGGCGTGATAATCAACTCACCTTCATGACGGATGTGGATATGATGCGTCAAGCTCATCATGCGATTGATTGGTTTCGGGAAGCAGGTCGCAAATGGGATGAGCTTAAAAAGAATGTTAGTGGCATGAATTTTTTTGAACAACTCAATTATCGCAATAAAATTATCACACAAAACCCAAAATCACCTTACAAAGTGATTTATAATGCCAGTGGGACAAATATCGCATCCTGTGTTTTAGAATTGGCACAATTTGATGGATTTGTATATGACCGCATCACGAATGGATTTATCGTAGATACAACAACCTATCATTATGATACAAATAATGTTGATGAGGCACATTATTTATGTGCTGTCCTCAATAGCTCTTATATCAATGAGATGATTAAAATGTATCAACCGAAAGGTTTACAAGGAGAACGCCATATTCACCGTACCCCATTCGAGGCGTGTGCGATTCCACCTTTCGACCCGCAAAATACCGACCATCTCGAACTGGCGCGCCTGTCTAAAGAGGCGCATGAAGCCACGTTATTCATTCGGACAGCCGAAAATATCAAAGGTGGGGTTGCGGGCTTGCGCCGATTAGCCCGTGAATCGGCACAAAAGCAGATTGATATGATTGATAAAATCACCGAACGGATTCTGGATTTATGAGCGATAGTATGTCGATTGCCCCAGCATCAACACGCCGTTTATGGGTCATCATCGGCTTGGTATGTGTGCCTGTGTTTTTGGGCAGTGTGGATTTGACGGTTGT
>PGTJ01000567.1 GCA_002794515.1 Phototrophicales bacterium | reverse complement strand
GAATAGAGGCGATCAGCACCGTGCCACTCGCCTGATATTCTTCCAGATATTTCTGGATGATATACCCGCCCATGCTATGCCCAATCAACACAGGCGCTACACCATATTCCGCTTGGAGCTGGTCGGCGATATGCCTCACATCTACCACATAATCCCACACCCCATTCAGGAACATGCGCTTGGTCTTGGGGCTATCGCCATGCCCGCGCAAACTCAGCGCATGAGCATGATAACCGTGTTGGGCAAAGTAGGGCAGAAAAAATTCATCCCAGCACCATGCACCATGCCATGCGCCGTGAACAAACAACAATGGGGGGGCATGTTTAGCCGTAATTGGGCGGTGTGATAGCAATTCTAAAATCATGACACAACTCCTTATGTGAATAACTTTGTTTTAACCTATTTGTATCTATCTTGTCAAAATTTCAAGCCTAGTTCGTAATCTTATGTTATAATTAACTTGTTCAAATGGTATGCTTGGGAGATGTATCGTGAAAAAATTACGTATAGTCCTCTTTATCTGGATGTTGTTATCAGTCAATATGATGGCTCAGGCGCAGGGAGTCGTTGTGACTGTCTATGCTGGAGATCCGCCACTCCTTGTGCGGTATGTTTTGGGCAGAGAAGAGACGGCGCGCCAATATGTCGAGGCAATCCAACGGGCGAAAGCGGTCTATAACCCGTTATGGTCACAAGATACTGCGCCATTTAAGATATTTTTAGATTTGGTCGGCGACCCAGCAGCGGGTGAATATGCCATGACACAGCTCGAAACGATTTCGTTGCCCGGTACAACCGATGCCACCGATGCCTCTGCGCTTGGGTTGGCTGGGCGACAAGAGGTGTGTCGTATACGGGTGTATAATAGCCCGGAATTCGCCAATGAGCCATCAACCCGTCATAATGCCGCTCATGAGTTGGTACATTGTTACCAAAAATCGTTGATATCCGAAGATGCGCTGATGTCGTTGAGTTTTGCAAGTCCCCAAGTTGGCTTATGGTGGTTTGAAGGTTCGGCAGAGTGGATGGCTTCTTTGGTGTATCCTGCGCGTGATAGTTTCATTGCGGGCGAGACGATTACG
>PGTJ01000603.1 GCA_002794515.1 Phototrophicales bacterium | reverse complement strand
GCATACCACATTAGCCGATATTCAATAATCATCATCCATGCCATCGCGTGGGCGGAAGCTGATGCGAATCGGTGTGCCTTCAAACGGAAACGCCTCGCGGAATTGATTTTCTAAATAACGCTTATAGCTAAAATGCACCAATTCTTTATCGTTCACATGGAGCAGAAATAAGGGTGGTGCAGTGGCGACTTGTGACCCAAAATAAATTTTCAGGCGCTTTGTGCCTTTCATCGGTGCAGGATGTTTTTGCACCGCCTCGCGGATGATGCGGTTCACCTCTGCGGTCTGTAAGCGGAAATGACGCGCCTCGAACACCCGATTCGCCACCTCTAGCACTTGATGAATCCGTTGACCCGTCAGTGCGCTGATGAATATCACAGGCGCATATGATACAAAATGCAGGCGTTCACGCACCTTATCCATATATTCATTGATGGTGTTACTATCTTTTTCGACCGCATCCCATTTATTGAAGACGATAATCAGGCTTTTATATTCATCCAAAACATATCCTGCAATATGCTCATCCTGCTCGGTGATGCCTTCTTCGCTATCGATCATCAATAGCGCCACATCGCACCGTTTAATCGCATTAAAAGCGCGTATCACGCTGAATTTTTCGACACCCGGTTCAATTGAGCCACGTTTGCGAATGCCCGCCGTATCAATCAGCACAATTTCTTGACCATGCCATTTGAGCCTGCTATCAATCGAATCGCGGGTTGTGCCTGCGATTGGGCTGACAATCACCCGCTCTTCACCTAAAAGATGATTAACCAATGTGCTTTTTCCCGCATTCGGACGACCGACAATGGCAATTTTGAGCAGGTCTTCATCATCATCTTCAGAAAAATCATATTCGATATCGTGCAG
>PGTJ01000066.1 GCA_002794515.1 Phototrophicales bacterium | reverse complement strand
GTTCGATGGCGCGTGGGTCTCCGATTTGACCGAGTGCTTGGGCGGCGTTAATCGGGGTTTGAAATCCGGGGGCATCAAGTGCGCGAATGAGCGGGTCTACAGCACGGGCATCGCCGAGTTTGCCCAACATGAGGGCGGCGCGTCCACGCACAATGAGGTCTTCATAATCATTTTGTACAGCATTCATCAATGCACGAAGGGCTTGTTCGCCTCCGACCATGCCGAGTTTCATAACGGCTGTGCGACGTTTTTCTTTATTTGTGTCGCGTAATTCGCTCAACAATTGTTTAATCAGGTTCGGGTCAGGCTCTCCCATAATGTTTTACCTTTCCACATGATAATGGCACGGTCAGATAAGTGATGATACTCATAACGTTCCTTATCATTGAAGCACGATTGTATAAGAACGTTATTTAGAAATTATAAACGAAATATCAATTTCCCGAAAAGTTCCATCTGGCGGTGGTCATATGACCACTTCCAAGTGGCGATTATCGGTGATTTGCAATTTGCCGTCATGTATCCGACACACTCTATCGGCATAAGGGACGATTTCGGGATTATGAGTCGCCATGACCAGCGTTTTGCCATCTTCGCGGGTGAGTTCTAGCAGTAATGCCAAAACGCGCTCGCCCGTTTCTTCATCTAAATTGCCTGTCGGCTCATCTGCCAAGACCAGTTTTGGCTCGTGCGCCAATGCACGGGCAATCGCCACTCGTTGCTGTTCACCACCACTCAGTTTATCGGGGAAGCTATTCCCACGATTTCCCAAGCCAACACGCTCCAATAGGCGTAGACCTGTTTTTTGGCTGATTTTGCGATTATCACCACGTAATTCGAGGGGCAACGTGATATTTTCGAGGACGGTTAGGGTGGGGATGAGGTTGAAAAATTGGAACACAATGCCGATGTGGTCGCGCCGAAACAACGTTTGTTGCGTATCGTTCAGTTTAGTGATGTCGGTGTCATCAATGCAAATTTTGGCGGTATCGGGATTATCGGGTTTATCAATACCACTGATGAGGTTGAGTAGGGTTGATTTTCCGCTTCCGCTTTTGCCCAACATCACAAAAAACTCACCTTCATAAATCTCTAAGTCAACACCTTGCAAAACATGACGGGCGCGTCCACCTTCTTCATACGTCTTATTCAGGTTGTGGATGTGTATTAACGTTTTTGTGTTCATAATCCCATTATATGCCAATTCTGTGTAAATTCACCGTTAACACTATATCAATTTTTTTATCAATATCGCACAACTGCTTAAACGATACCCTATGAAAACGTGAGTTTTTTGTGAGATACTTCACAATTATCATCGAATTTTTATCTGATGCCAAGCGTGGGCATAATGATAAGTCAGATAATGAACATGTGGATTTGATTGTGACAGGATACGATGTGATGTTCCGACCGATTTTATTGCGTATGGCAGAGCGGTATATCAACAGGCGCTTCATACAAAGCCTGTTGTTTATATTGGGTGTGGCATTGGGTGTGGCGATGGTCATCGCCATTGATGTGGCGAATGGCTCGGCGAAACGCGCCTTCGACCTTAGCGCCCAGAGCATATCGGGCAATGCCACGCATCAGATTATCGCCTCATCCGACACATTGCCAACGCGCCTATTCGAGCAAATTCGCGCCGAATTGGGATTGCGTACCAGCGCCCCAGTTGTCGAAGAATACGTGCGTGGGGTGCAACTCGATGACCAGCCACTGCGCCTATTGGGTGTTGATCCATTTTCAGAAGCCCCGTTTCGGTCTTACTTAGAGGCGGTTGAGGTCGATAATGATAACACCGATGATACGGCATTCGAGGCGTTGAATCGCTTTATTGCCGAGCCAAACACAGTGTTAATGAGCGAAACACTGGCGAGTCGCTATGGCATTGGCATGGATGATACCATCACCTTGCGCGTGGGGACACGCACCGCCGATGTGCGTGTGGTGGGGTTATTGCGCCCCAGTGATAGCCTGAGCGAACAGGCACTCGATGATTTATTCATAACCGATATCGCCACCGCGCAGGAATTGGTCGGCAGACCAGGGCGTATCTCGCGCATTGACCTAATTTTACCTGATGATACCGCCGATGTTTGGATAGCGCGTATCGAGGCAATACTCCCCGCAGGCGCGCAATTGCTCCCTATTGGGCGGAATGTCGGCACGCTCTCACAAATGACCGCCGCCTTTGAGCTGAATCTGCAAGCATTGAGCCTGTTGGCGTTGGTGGTGGGGGTGTTCCTCATCTATAACACTGTCACATTCAGTGTGGTGCAACGCCGTCCGATGTTGGGAATCATGCGCTCGATCGGCGCGACCAAGCGCCAAATCTTCGCCCTGATTTTGGGCGAGGCATTTTTATTGGCATTCATTGGCACAGCGTTGGGGCTTGGACTGGGGATTATCTTTGGGCGCTTGGCAGTGAATATCGTTGCACAGACCATTAGCGACTTGTATTTTACAGTCAATGTTCAACGGATTAGTGTCGCGCCCTTTACCCTGATAAAAGGGGCGGGAATTGGCATGTTCGCCAGTTTAATCGCCGCAGGATTGCCCGCCTATTATGCCACGCGCACACCGCCCGCAGGGGTGATGCGCCGTAGCGACCAAGAACAATCGGCATGGGTGTTATTGCCTTATATCACCCTTGCGGGGATTGGGCTTTCGATAATTGGGGTATTATTGCTCCAAATTCCCACACAAGACATCATCATCAGCTTTGTGGCGTTATTCGCCATTGTGGTCGGTGGGGCATTCTTCACACCGATTGTCTTGGTGGGTATGATGCGAATTGCCACACCCATCATGGGGCAAATTTTCGGTGTGGTTGGACGTATGGGGACACGCGCTGTTGTGCAATCGCTCAGCCGCACATCGGTGGCGGTGGCGGCGTTGACTATTGCCGTCAGTGTGATTGTCGGTGTGAGTGTGATGATTGCCAGTTTTCGGTCTACCGTTTCGGTTTGGTTAGAAAATACGCTGGGGAGTGATATTTATGTTAGCCCGCCACTGCTCACATCCAACCGTGCGACAGTGGATGTAGACCCTGCTATACGCGATATTGTACGGGCGGTGGATGGTGTGGAACGGTTATCGGCATCGCGTGCCATCAGCGTATCTGCGCCCGATTATCCCGATTTGCCACCTGCCAATTTGATCGCGGTGGATTTTGATATATCCACCAACCGCCGTTTGGCATGGACGATCGCGCCAAATGGCGATTGGTGGTCGGCGCTCGAAGCGGGTGGGGTGATGGTCAGTGAGCCATTCGCCTATCGGCGGCAGATCCAACAAGGTGATAGCTTGCGCTTGCTCACCGATAGGGGCGTGCAATCATTCCCTGTGATAGGGGTGTATTATGATTATTCCACCGATCAAGGCACGGTTTATATGGCAGATGTGTTGTATCGGCGTTATTTTGATGACCCGTTCATCTCGTCATTGGGTATATTTATTGCGCCAGATGCTGATATCGAGGTGGTCATGACGGCTATCCGCGAGGCATTGCGCGATACCGATTTGCTGGTGCAATCTAACCGCGATTTACGCACGGGCGTATTCGTGATTTTCGACAACGCCTTTTCTATCACCATCGCTTTGCGATTATTGGCGACTGTGGTGGCATTCATCGGCATTTTATCGGCATTATTATCGTTGCAACTGGAAAATACGCGCCAATATGGGGTGTTGCGTGCCAATGGCATGACTCCGCGCCAATTATGGCAATTCACATTGGTGCAAACGGGCATGATGGGTGTTGTGGCGGGGATTTTAGCGTTGCCGATTGGGTTGGCGTTGTCGCTGGTGTTGCTATTCGTGATTAATGTGCGCTCATTCGGCTGGACGATGGATTTTTATTTCATTCCAGAGGAATTTATTTTGGCATTTATCGTGGCGGTGGTGGCGGCATTTTTGGCGGGGATTTATCCCGCATGGCGAATGAGTCGGCTATCGACATCACAAGCTTTGCGGAGCGAATAAGTTTTTATAATTTGTTGCAAAATCTTTCAATTGAGGTCATAATCAGATTATCAAGAGCAGTCACATGGTGCTAATAAAGGATAATCAAGATTATGACTCAAGCCAAAGTTCGTGTACAAATGGGCGGGATGCCACGCGAATTTCCTTTGCCCAGAGACCCAGGTGCCGTGTTCATCATTGGGCGTGGCAAAGATGCTAATTTGCAATTTGAAAGCACGCCAGAATATAGTTATATCTCGAATCGGCATTGTCATATCCGTTATGTTGGGGATGGTTATGTCGTGATTGATGGCTCAGTAGATGGCAAACCCAGTAGCGCGGGGACGTATGTGAATGGGGAACAAGTGTTTGCGGATGGCAGACCTCTGGTGATGAATGATGAAATTCGCTTGGGGAATTTGCCACAATCGATTAAAATACAATTCATCATCGAAGAAGGGTTTTCACAAGGTGATGATTATATGGCGACCAATATCGCCATGACAAAACCCCCTACATCGCAACAGCCTGTGATCTCGCCACCACCACAAAATCCATTTGGTAGCACACCAACCCCCAATCCCTATGAGCAACCTGACCAGAAGCCACCCAGCCAACCAAATAATCCTTATAATCAGCCACCGCACAATCCGTTTGGTAGCACACCAGCCACTAATCCCTATGGCACACCAACCCCTAATCCCTATGGGCAACCCGACCAGAAGCTACCCAGCCAACCGAATGATCCTTATAATCAGCCACCGCAAAATCCCTATGGGCAACAGACGAATCCCTATACACAATTACCCCAAAATCCCTATGCCCAGCCACCGCAAAATCCCTATGCCCAGCCACCCAATCCCTATGCTCAGCCACCGCAAAATCCCTATGCCCAGCCACCCAATCCCTATGCCCAGCCACCCAATCCCTATGCCCAGCCACCGCAAAATCCCTATGCCCAGCCACCCAATCCCTATGCCCAGCCACCCAATCCCTATGCCCAGCCACCTAGTCCGTATGGACAGCCACAAATGGCTTATATGGGCGGGTATGCACCAGCAAGCGGTGGATTTTCATTTGTTGGGTTAATGATTTCGGTGATAGCAGGGGCGATATTCTTTGGATTGTATCATTTTATTATGTATGAGTTATCAGTTCTTGCGCCTGATTCGACATCCAATGCTAATTTGAAAATTGCACTCTCAAGCGGGTTATATGCACTAGCATTTTTCTTATTAGGACTTGTGTTAATGCAAGTCGTTAAACCATTGAGCTTTACGACAATTTTGGTGGCGGGTGTGGTCGTTACCGTTGTTACTGTTGGTTTTGGGCTTCTTATATCTCTTTCAAATATCAATAACCCAACTGTGTTATTGGTATTATTATGGCTTCGGCGTATTGCTATTGGGCTTTCTATCGGGTTTGGATTATCGCAATTAAATCGTATTGGCAATAACGGAGACAAAAGATTATCTACAGCTATGGCTATTGTTGTGGCTGTTTTATGGATTGTTCTTGATTGGTTATTATCAGTTGATTTTGTATCTCAGGTGGTTACTATAATCGTTGTTCTTAGTCGAGACTTATCTCCAGTTTTGGTTAGTTTGGCAACCAACCAGCTCTATCAAGGCGGAATTAGCGATGAACGGCTTATCTATATCTTAATCGGCATTGGATTTGGTGTGATTTCTTCAGGATTATTGTTTTTGATGTTATCAACATCCAAGCGCACCCTACAAAAACAACAGATGATGTATCCGCCACAACAACCACCATATAATAATCCATATCCCCCGTATCGTTAAAGTTGCCATCTGGGGCATGACGGCTATCATCATGCCCCGTGTAGCATGTTACTTGATTAATCCCTTTGCCACATCCACGATGCGCCCGACTGTCAGACCGAATTCTTGATATAACCGTTCATATGGGGCAGATGCACCAAAATGGTCAATGCCAATCGCAACACCATCTGAGCCGACATATTTTTGCCAGCCTGTGGTCACGCCCGCCTCGATGCTCACCCGTGCTTTGACCCGTTTTGGCAAGACACTCTCTTGATAGGCGGCATCTTGTTCATCGAATAATTCCCAACAGGGCATCGATACCACCCGCACCTTCACCCCCTCTTGGCGGAGTTGATGATAGGCTTCCATCGCCAGTGATACTTCACTGCCTGTCGCCATCAGGATGACCTGTGGTGTGCCTTCGCTATCGGCGAGGACATATCCACCATGTGCCGTGCCAGATTGCACCAGTTCGACATCGGGCAACACGGGCAAATCTTGACGGGTGAATATCAAGGTGCTGGGTTTGCCCATCAAGATGGCAGATTGCCATGCGGCGACTGTCTCGTTGGCATCGGCAGGACGGAACACATATAAATTGGGTATCAGGCGCAGGCTCATAACGTGTTCTATTGGTTGATGCGTGGGACCATCCTCGCCAAGCCCAATGCTATCGTGCGTAAAGACATATATCGCGGGCAGTTCCATCAGTGCGCCCAAACGGATAGCCGGGCGCATATAATCGCTAAAGGTGAGAAATGTGGCGCTGTAGGGGCGCAAAATACCCCCATGCAATGCCAAGCCATTGACAATCGCCCCCATGGCATGTTCGCGCACACCAAAACGCACATTGCGTGCGGTGGGATGCAGATGCCCTGTATTGCCAGCACCATCTATGAGTGTTTTGGTGCTTCCTGCTAGGTCGGCATCACCGCCTATCATGGTGGGAATGCGTTTGGCAATGGCATTCAACACTTTGCCAGAGGCATTGCGCGTAGCAACTGGTTTATCGGCGGGGAAGGTGGGTAAATCGGCATCCCAGCCATCGGGCAATTCGCCCGCCAAGACCGAATCGAGTTGTTTGCCCAATTCGGGATAGCTGGCACGATAGGCGATTAATCGTGCTTGCCACATGGCATCATCTGCCATACCGCGCTCAATGGCGGTTCGGAAGTGATCGAGCGCCTCTTGTGGGATGTGGAATGGTTCATAATCCCAACCATAGGCTTTTTTGGTCAGGGCGATTTCATCTGCGCCCAATGGCGACCCGTGTGCTTTGCTTGTGCCAGCTTTATTAGGGCTACCATAACCGATAACCGTCTTGATGATGAGCAAACTGGGGCGCGATGGTTCGGTCTTTGCCGATTCAATCGCGTGATGAATGGCTTGGATGTCGTTGCCATCTGCCACATCAATCACCTGCCAACCCCACGCCTCATGACGGGCGCGGATGTCTTCGGTGAAGGTCATGCTGGCTTCACCATCCAACGTAATATCGTTTGAATCGTATAGCACAATCAGTTTGCCCAAGCCCCAATGTCCTGCTAAGGCACAGGCTTCCATACATACCCCTTCCATCAAATCACCATCACCTGCAATCACATAGGTGTAATGGTCGATGATGGTATGGTTGGGTCGGTTGAAATAATTGGCTAAATATGCCTCTGCCAATGCCATGCCCACGGCATTCGCCACCCCTTGCCCCAACGGACCCGTGGTCGTCTCGACACCAGGGGTGATATGCGCTTCGGGATGACCGGGCGTTTTGCTCCCCCATTGGCGGAAATTTTTGATCTCATCCAATGATAAGTCATACCCTGTGAGGTGTAACAAGGCATATAGCAACATTGAACCATGTCCTGCACTCAGGACGAAGCGGTCACGATTTGCCCATGACGGATTGGTGGGATTATGGCGCAGATGATAATGCCATAGCGTATATGCCATCGTCGCCGCACCCATCGGCAAGCCAGGATGCCCGCTATTGGCTTTTTGCACGGCATCCATCGCCAATGTGCGAATCGTGTTGATAGATAACAGTTCAACTTCGTGTGTTACAGTTTTCAAGATTGCCCTCTATTTCGTCTGTGGTTATAAAATGGTCTGAAACCGCACTTATTATAGCAAATGATGCTATGATATGCCTAAATAAAATAATTTAGATGTGAGGATAAAATATCATGCCACAAATTGTTGAAAATTATCCTTATGGTGTCACCCGTGAATGGCGACATAACCGTAAATTAGTGATTATTCAAACACAAGGCAACAATCTGAATGAAGCGATCGATGTTTGGGCAGATTTAGCCCTCCAAACATTGAAAGAAATTCCCGAAGAGGGCGCGTTTTTCCTCATAGATGATCTCAGTCATCCCAACACCAATCTCACCCCATATGGTGCAAAACGTTCCCGTGAGGTATTGGCTTCTGCCCCATGGCACCGCGAAAAATTATATGTGGCGACCATCTTATCCAATTCATTTGTCAACCGTTTGGCAAAAATCTTGATAAGCCCGTTTTTATCATTTCGCACCAGAGCGGTTCATGTGATGTTCACCTCCCGTGAAGATGCCGATAAATGGATCGCCGAATGTATGGAGATGGAAGGCGTACCCCAAGACGAAACGATAGAACCATGATGTGATTTATGATTCGTCTTCATGAATGCCCAACACTTCGCTCACCATTGTCAATAAGGTGCTGGGCAATAGGGTCAGCATCGCTAATGCCGCTTCGGGATCGGTTTGGGCGGTTTCTTTGGCTTCGTCGATCATCACATCAATCACATTGATGACCATGATGAGCATCATCGCCACCTGTTCAATCACCACCTCGATCGCTTCGGGGTCGGTTTGCGAATTGAGGAGCATATAGCCCGCGCCGACTAACAAGGGCAGGGTGGCGACTGTCACCAATTGCACGGCGACTTGCAGTGTTGCCATGTCGATTTCGCTGGTGGGTTGGGTTTGTTCTTGTACAGTCTGGGCGATTCGCGCCATGATGGTCAGCGCAAGGCGTTTTGGAGCGCGTTCAAATGGGGCGACACGGAGCATTTCATCGACTTTTTGCAGGCGCTGATATTCATCGGCAGTTTGTGGATTTTGGGCGAGCATCTCGCTGAGTTCTGCCAGTGCATGAGGCGATAAGGCTTCATCGAGCGATTCTTGCATGAGTTGTTGTTTGCGTTCCATAGGGTTATATCCGTTCTTCTAGCGAATTTCGCAAATCTTCATCGCTAGGGGTGGTCATTTTTTCTGCCAACAATTGCCGTGCGCGGTATAAGCGACTTTTGATGGCGCTTTCTGTATCGCCCAAAATTTCGGCGATTTCGGCATATGAGTAATCGTACCAATACCGCAAGACGACTGTGGCACGATAATCGGGTTGCAGGTCATTGAGCATGGTTTGTATCAATTGACTGCGTTCATGACCGAGCAAGGCTTGTTCAGGTTCTGGGTCGGCACTGGCTAAGGATAATGTGGCGGGGATGCTCTCATCTATCGAAACATAGCTCATGCGCCGTTTCCGCAAACGGTCGATACAATGATTCGAGGCTATTGAAAGCACCCATGTCTTGAATGACCGATCGTGGTCGTATCGAGATAAGTTGTAATAGGCTTTGAGGAATGCCTCTTGTGTGGCATCCTCTGCCTCGGTGCGTTCTCCCAATAGCCGATAGCACAGGTTATATACTGCATCCTGAAAGGTATACAGCAATTCGGCAAAAGCCTCTTGGTCGCCATTCAGGGCGGCGTTCACCCATTGGCTAATCGTTTCATCGAACACGGTTGTGTTGTCTTTCACTTATAAGCGTATACGCATCAATCATAACCCAAGTTGCGAGAAAAATCACGCAAAACGCGGTATAATAATCATAAATCCACAAAAAAATTAGATTGAGATTATCTTGTTATGTCACATATCCAACCTAAAGTCATTTTTTCAGAAGCATATGATATTCACTTTATGGGTCTCGAAAAATTACATCCGTTCGATACACGTAAATATAGTCGTGCATGGAACGAGGCAAAAAATGTATTGGGCGATATGTTAGATTTGCATACCATCGCCCCGACTATGCCAATTGATGTTCATGATTTGTTGCGCGTGCATAGCCCCGAATATCTGAACGAGTTGTGTTCTACCCATTATATTGCCCGTGCTATCGAAATGCCGATTATCGCCCCATTTCCCTATGCACTCATCGAATCGCATTTGCTCAAACCGATGCAATATGCCACACAAGGCACGATCATGGCGGCAGAATTGGCGATGACCCATCGACTGGCGGTGAATTTAGGTGGTGGCTATCATCACGCCAGCGCCAATCGGGGTGAGGGATTTTGTTTGTATGCCGATGTCGCCATTGCCATCGAATCGCTTCATCAAAAAGGGGCGGTCTCATCGCAATCACAGGCGGTCATCATCGACCTCGATGCCCATCAGGGCAATGGCAATAGTCGTGTTTTCAGAGATAAAGATTACG
>PGTJ01000315.1 GCA_002794515.1 Phototrophicales bacterium | reverse complement strand
GTATGGCTTTGGTTGTAGATGATGATTTACTTCAACAAATTACATGGCAAAATTTACCTAAACCACCCCGCCAATAAACCAGCGACCTGTGCCTGCATTTCGGGCGAGAAGGGCATATCTGATCTTGCTCGTACCACATAAGGCGATGGGATGAGCAATAAATTTTTATCAGCAGGCGACCACATAATGCCCCCATACCCCTCTGGGGATATATCGGCACGCAGGCGGGGCAGGTTGGTGCAATCGCGGGTGCTACATGCCAGTTCCACCATCTGGTCGAGGTAGGTCATCAGATCATGGGCGACTCGCGCATCCACCTCGCGGTAGGTGATGGTGGCATGTTGCCCGTTCAATGTTTTGGCATCTCCCCAAAAGGTGTAATCGGGGCGGGTATGTCGCCAACCATCAATTTGTCCATCGCGGTCTTCATCTTCGGAATAGCGCCAATAAAACCATATGCGCGTATAGGCGATGCCATCGATGATTTCTTCAACATGTACCCGTGCGCGTGGGACGTTATTATCAATCACCAAATCCAAAATGCGCCCATTGAGTTGCACCTGATGCCCTTTGATGAACAAATCTTGATACATCTGAAAATTGGCGCGTTGTTCGTCTTCCCATGTGCGGGCGGCGCTCCGTTGCAGTTTGCGATAGGCTTCCCAATCGCCAAGACGAATCGCCGTTACTTCGGCATTGACTGTATCGCGCAATTCGATTTCGAGTTGCCCCGATAGGCGATTGAGGCGCTGATCGATGAAGATAAATCCCCCAATCACAATCACACCGACGGTCAGCAAAAATAGGATGAGGCGCATGGCACGAACACGGCGCTTGCGCGATGCAGTGGGATCTTCGCCGATGCCACTTTGCACCTGCCCGTCAATTTCCCAATCGAGTTTGATGCTCATGAGATGTCTCCTGCGATTATCATATGGTCTGTCCCATCCGCTTGTCGGATGATGAGCGCCCCATCGCGTGTCACATCATGGGCAATCCCAGTGATGCCATCGGCAGAGACAGTCGTGCCGAGTGTGTCGAGGCGCGATCGCCATGCCTGATATAACGCCTCTGAGCCGAGTTGCGGTGTCCATTCATCCAATCGCCTCAATATTCGGACGATGAGGTCGGTGCGGTCACACGATTTTCCGAGCGCCGTCTCGATATTGGTGGCGGTTTGGGCGAGGTCGCTATCACCAAAATCAACACGCACATTCACCCCCATGCCCAACACCACACCTTGTAATTTATCCCCTTCCCATACGGCTTCTGGCAACACGCCGCACACTTTTTTGCCACCAATTCGCACATCATTCGCCCATTTCAGGCTCACATGGGCGATATTCAACCCCTCTAACATCTCGGCAACGGAGACCGCGCCCGCCATGAATACTTGCTTCGCGTCTTGTGGGGAAGGACGTAATATGACCGACATCGCCAAAGCCACCCCTGCAGGGGTGTGCCATATCCGCCCCATACGACCACGCCCCGCCGTTTGTTCATCGGCGATGACCACCGCACCTTGTGGTGCATTGCCTTTCAGCCAGACCAGTGCCTCGTTTTGGGTGCTGGATATAGACGGAAAAAATCGAAATGGGCGTGTGCCTAATGCTTGTGCGAGAGATGCGTGTGTGAGCATGATGGTTATCCTAATTTGGGTAATGTGACACCAGTTTGACCTTGATATTTGCCTTTTTTATCGGCGTACGATGTTTCGCACACTTCATCGCCTTCAAAAAATAGCACCTGTGCGATGCCCTCGTTAGCATACACTTTGGCAGGTAGGGGAGTGGTGTTGCTGATTTCAAGCGTAACATAGCCTTCCCACTCAGGCTCAAAAGGTGTTACATTAATAATTAGTCCGCAACGCGCATACGTAGATTTGCCGACACAAACTGTCAGAACACCTCGCGGTATACGGAAATATTCAATGGAACGAGCCAGAGCAAATGAATTTGGCGGTATGATACAAACATTCCCCTTAATATCGACAAAAGATTCTGGCGAAAAATTTTTGGGGTCTACAATCGCAGAAAACACATTGGTGAACACCTTAAATTCATCCGATACGCGCATATCATAACCATATGAAGATACACCATAACTAATCACACCATCGCGTTTTTGTGTCTCCACAAATGGCTCTATCATGCCATGTTCTATTGCCATTTTGCGAATCCAGTGGTCTGGTTTGAGTCCCATACATGCTCCCTTGTTTGATAAGACATGACTTCTCATGTCGTTATGGATTAAACGAAAACAGGCAAGGGCGCAACACTGTGCGCCCTGTGGTTGCGTGTATAGGGATGATATATCATGCCCGTTGATGGTGCAATAACCATTATAGAATTGGCGTGACGTGTAAGAAATTGCCTCGTTCTGCATTGGCTTTGGCGATGGCATCTTTCGAGCCTAAGACCACGATTCGCCCCTTCTTGACCGCTTCGAGTGCATCGGCGATTTTTTTGAGGTCGGCATTGGTGGTGCTTAACACTTGGTCACGAGTTTTTTGGCGTTGTTCATCGCTAATATTCACCAAATATCGGTTGAGCGATACATAACCTTTGGCATCAGGCAACAAATAGGGGTCGAAATCACCAATAACACCGATGATGTTCTTGGTCAGTTCATCATCACTGAGGGTTTGACCGCGCAAAAAGTCGGCAGTGGCATCATAGACATCCAATGTGCGTAGCAGATTGGGGTCACGATATGATCCATACCCAAAAATGCCCGAACTGGGGTCGAAGCTGGCAAATGCGCCATATGCACCCCCCTGAATGCGAATGCGATTGAGCAAATATTCAATCCGCAGATAGTTGATAGCAACATGTATTGCGCCGTGCATTTCAAAGCCCGCATCATATAAATTACCCGCCTTGCCCACATAATTCACCTGAGCGGGGATGGATAATCCTTCGTGTACGGATGGATGTGCGGGTGTCCATACCGCTTTTTGTGCGCCATTGGTTGGCATAGCGCGGATGAACGTTTCAAGTTTGGGTTGGAATTTATCC
>PGTJ01000327.1 GCA_002794515.1 Phototrophicales bacterium | reverse complement strand
TGGCGGTTTCGATTTGGGACAAGATAACACACGTAGTTATTTTCAGCCACAAGAAATCACCTTTGTCGAGCGTTGGGTGGCACAAAACAATGCCACGATGAGCGCCTATAACCTGAATATCGCCCAGATTACCCCCACCGAACACGCCCGTTTGGGCATCCTCAATTTTGTCTCGTTGCTCAAAATAGACCCTATCACCTACCCACCTGTCAGTGATATTCGCGCCATCCAACCCGCTCAGACCCCATTAGCCGATTTGCTCACCGAAGCTCATCATATCGTCATCAGCGAGACGGTCGCCGATTTACACGGCATCAAATTAGGCGACCAAGTCCGCCTGAGTGGCGATACAAATCTGTATACCATCACAGGGGTCGTCTCGACCAATGTCGAATCGAGTTGGCGGAATTGGTTTCAGGCATTTTTTGGATTTGCCTATGTGCGCCAAAATGCCACCGAAGCGAACACAACTATTAATCGTATGAGCATCGCTTTTCCATCTACACCCGATACCGATACGCTCACCCGTCATGCGGTTTATTTAGATAATATTTTAGATCGTCAGACCAACACCCGCGTCTTAGATGTGTGGTCGGTCTTGGCGAATAATGAACGTGTCGCCGACCTCATGAGTCGCTTCATCGTGCTGATGGGCTTAGGTGCCATGCTCATCGGCGGGGTGGGCATCATCAACACCATGATGGTCATGGTACGCCGTCGGACAGAAGAAATCGCCACACTCAAGACATTCGGCTTAAAAGGGCGACAAGTCGCGCTGTTATTCTTGGGCGAGGCGTTGGTTTTGGGCATCATCGGCAGTGCTATGGGCGTGATATTGGGGATATTTTTCAGTTATATCGCCAATCGTTATGGCGAGACATTTCTGCAACAAAATTTATCGTGGGCGATTTACCCCGAAGCATTGATATTCGGTTTGGGGCTGGGGATCGTGGTCACAGCGATTTTTGGTGTATTGCCCATCATCACCGCCGTGAAGATACGCCCTGCCATCATTTTGCGCCCCAACGAACACATCATCCCGCCATTGGGTGTGTTGCAATCGATTGGCATATTGGGGTTTGTGGTGGTGACATTAGGGCTGATCACGGGTCAGATTTTAGGACCATTGCCCAGCGACCAGTATGCCCGCATCATCTCGCGCTTCACATCAGAAAATCCGTATGTGGTCGGCATTTTGAGCGTGGCGGTGGTGTTTTTGATATTGGGGATATTGGTGCTATTGCTATGGGTGCTGGTGTGGATCATCGGCAAAACACCCGACTTTGGATGGATACCCATGCGCCTCGCCATCAAAAATTTGCAGACCAAGCGCTTCCGCACGGCAATCACCCTATTGGCGATTAGCACGGGCATGTTCGCCATCAGTAGCATCACCTTTTATGGCGCAGGCTTGCGCGAAATTCTGCAATTCAGCCTCAATAGCACCTTCAATGGCAACATCATCGTCCTCACACCGGGCATGTTCATCCCTGCATTGGCACAAACCACACAAGCCCAACTCGATGCCAAATTAGCCACGCTCAACGGCATCGAACATACCACCACCATCAAAAGTTATAGTGGATTGGTCACCCAGATCGATGACCTGATATTGGGGACACAAGGCAATCATGCCTTACGCGAAGATTTATTAGAGCGCATTCGGATCGCCCGAGCAGAGGGGAATACGGCATTGGTCAAACAATTACAAGCAGAATATGACCGTTTAGGGCGCTTTTGGGTATCGGTGTCGGTGCGAGATAGCACCAATCCCAATTTCACAACAGGTGCGGTGAATATTGGGCGCGGAATTAGCCAAGCCGATAGGGGGCAACATGTCGCCGTCATTCGGTTAGCATCACGACTCGCCAATTACGATGTGGGGTTGGGGTCACGCCTATCGATGTCTATCAACAATCGTCCATATACCTTCACGGTGGTCGGCATTTTATTGGATGATACGCTCAACTTACAAGCTGGTTTATTCGGTGATGTGCAAATCCCCGCCGATACTATCGACCCCAATGTCCATCCCGATTTTCAAATCACATCCGTTCAAACCATGCCCGATTCTACACAAACCGTCTTGGCAGAGTTATCGAGCATATTCGGATTTTTTCCGTTGGATGTGACGTTAATCGATGGTGTGTTAAATCGCTTGCTAGAGCAAGTGAGCGCCATCCCCATTTTAGTCGGCATTTTATCATTGAGTGCGGCGGCGGTGATTATGGCGAACACGGTGGCGCTCGCCACATTAGAACGGCGCAGACAAATCGGCATCTTGAAGACGATTGGTCTCAAACGGCGCAAAGTGTTGATGGTTATGCTCCTCGAAAATGGGCTAATTAGCCTAACAGGGGCATTATTGGGCATCGGCTTGAGTGTGCTGGGTGTGGGATTGATGAGCATTTTCGGCTTAGAAGACATTTTGCTCATCCCCAATTCGGCGCGACCAGTGGCAGTACTGTTAGTGCTGGTGGCGGTGGTCATAGCAGGGGTTGCCACATTATTCAGCGCCCGCATCGCCTTGAATGAGCGGGTATTGAATGTGCTTCGCTATGAATAATGTCATCATTTTATAGACAGAACAGTTCGCACAAGTTACAATTAAATTACTTATTCATCTTGTCAATAAAGGGAATATCATGGCATTGTTTAATCGTCGACCAGTCATGGCATTCAACAGCAATCGACCACACGAAATTGGTGTTATCCGCCACTACTTTGCCCGATTTTATTTTTGGTTGGCGGGTTGGCAAGTTGTTGGCGACATCCCCAATGACAAAAAAATTGTCGTCTTGGCAATTTATCATACCTCGAATTGGGATGGATGGAATATGGTGATGACTTCGTGGATTGTCCGCACACCCATTCGCTGGATGGTCAAAGTTGAATGGACGCGCTTCCCGAT
>PGTJ01000240.1 GCA_002794515.1 Phototrophicales bacterium | reverse complement strand
GGATAATGCCGATGGTGATGACGATGGTCGCCACGATGATGACAACCATGATGAGCGAAACAACGGATAATTGTGGTGATTTTGCATCGGGTGTGGTTTGCATAAATTATGTGTCCTCATGTGGTGGTCGAATGGGCAAATAAATACGAAATACAGACCCGTGGTGGATTTTGCTCTGGACATCAATATGCCCATGATGATACTCAATCACTTTGCGGGCGATAGATAATCCTAGCCCCACCCCACCAATCGTACGCGCTTGATCGGCGCGGAAAAAGCGGTCGAATATGCGCGGCAAATCGGCTTCGGATATACCATCGCCATTATCTTGCACCATGATCATCACCATAGTGTCGTGTTGGCGCGTCTGAATGACGATGTCGCCAGATGATGGTGTATATTGCACCGCATTCAAGATGATCTCGCGTACCGCACGATACACATCTTGCATATCCCCCATGATTAAAGATAAATCATCTTGTAAATCGGTGTGGATATGATGCTTTTTCTCTTTGATATAAGGCGTAAGGCTTTGAACTGACTCGATGATGACCAAATTTAGATCGAATAATTTGAAGGGTGTGACCAGCCCACTATCTAACCGCGACATGGTGAGCAAACCATCGACCAATTTATCGAGGTGTCGCACTTGTTCGCGCATAATATCCAGTTGTTGTTGGCGTTTGATGGGGTCATCGATGCGCCCTAATAAATAGACACAGGTATTAATGGTCGAAAGCGGTGTGCGAAAATCGTGGCTCACATCACGCACAAAATCGGTCAACAGCTTCACCCGTTGTTTTTCTGCTTCTAATGCCAATTGGCGTTCATGGGCATGTAAACGCTCGGTCACATCTAATACCGCCCCCAACAAAGCAGGCTGATGATTGTAGCTAATGCTGACCATCTGCACATCTAAAATACGTAATTGATGATGCACATTATATGCCTTGACCTCAATACGTGCATTTAATTCACCCGCAGAATTAAATTGGCGAAAGGCATCGCGCAATGTATCAACCGAATCGGGATGAACGATCTGCCAGAAATTATCGCCTATAATCGCTTCTAGATCATACCCCCCCAAATGATGTGCGGCAGGATTGAGATAAACCATTTGATGATTTTGATAAATAAAAATGGTAATCGGCAAGGTTTCGAGCAATTGGCTGAGATGGACTTCGTTGTCAGATACAGATTTTTTTTGCATCGCATGTTGATACTGTGCTTCTAATTGCGCGATGCGCGCTTGGAGTTGATGAATTTCGTTGAGTAAATCGGCACGAGTGCGCTTATCAGTCATGATGTTATCTTCAATTATCACTCATAATAGGCAACGAAACAGTGAATTTGCTCCCCTTATTCAACTCACTCTCGACCTCAATTTTACCATGATGTTGTTCAATAATGGCTTTGACAATCGAAAGCCCCAAACCAGTACCTTCGACCGCCCGATGCTCAACACTATTCACCCGATAAAATTTGTTGAACAACTGGGGAATCGCCTCTTTAGGGATGCCCAAGCCATTATCTTCAACACAAAGATGTACCGTCTGATTATGTTGTGCGACACTCAGGCGCACATGCCCGTTTTCTGGTGTATATTTGCAGGCATTGGAGACCAAATTGCTCAAGACTTGCCCCAAACGCATGGTATCACCATTGACGATAATATCGGTTGTCGGCAATTCAACGGTTAGGGTATGGTGTTTGGCTTGGGCGATCATCTCAAATTCGGGCATCATATCTTGGCAAAGACGGGTGAGCGACAACGGTGACAATTCAAACGACACACCATCTTCGATTTGGCTCAATTCGAGTAAATTAGTGACGAGACTATACATGCGCTCAGCGCTATTATAAATATGCTTCGACATGCTCTGTACATCGTCTGGTGATGTTGTATATCCACCGTCCATGAGTAATGCGGCATATCCCATAATCACATGCAACGGATTTTTGAGATCATGCGATACAGTACGGATCAACTGGTCTTTTAGTTCGCTAAGGGCGAGGATTTCTTTGCGTTGCATCGCTAGCATAATTTGTGTTTCAACACGCGCCAGCACCTCTTCTATCTTGAACGGTTTGGTGATGTAATCGACCCCGCCGACCTGAAAGGCACGGACTTTATCTTCTGTCTCATCTAGGGCGCTGATGAACATCACAGGGATATTGCGCGTGCGCTCATCGGCTTTGAGATGTTCACACACCTCAAACCCATCCATGCCAGGCATACTAATATCCAGCAGTATCAAATCGGGCAACCGTTGCGAGACGGCAACCAACGCCTCTTCGCCATTAGCAATCAATTTATATTGATATTTCTTGCGCGATAAAATCCGCGCCATGACCTCGCGGTTGGTGAGGGTATCATCTACGACTAAAATGTAAACATCGGTGTTTTGCACTTTGACCATCTATACTCTTTCCTCGCCATATAATCCCCCACATCACACATTGTGACACATTTTCAATATTTTCGCATTTATTTTTCGAGCCATTTCACGTCAATAAGCGGAAATTCTGAAATTTTTACAATTTCATAAATTGTCTTATCCCCAAAAAACGCATACCCTATACGCATATCCGAATCAGAATTGCACATCACCGTAACACCATATGAACTCATGCTGGTCAATGTCATACGACATCCCTCTACACTCAGCCATTCTTGGAGTGGCATATCATCGGCATAGGTCATCAGGCGACCATTCTGGCGCACATCCCAATATAAAAATGTCGCGCTCATCGGCGCAGGGATGATAAAGCCAAATGGATTGTCGAGCCGTTGATGATCGATAATTTCACCTGTTGGCGAGGCGATAACCAACATATCACCTTCGGTGGTGGGCATGATGTATGACAGTCGCTCACCATCCACAGACCATACCACACCTGCATAAAATTGTGCCTGAACTTCGCCCAACAAAGTGTGTTGACCATCATAGGTCAAGCGCCATAATTGTGTTGGTGGGGTATCTGCACCGACCGCATAAACTGCATCAGGCGCGGGGATAGCCACCCTGAGTGTGCCATCTGCAATGAATTGCACAACGGGGTAATAACCTATATGGGAAGCAAAAGAAACAGATGGAAAACGGAACAATTCCACAGGCTGAATATCATCGTCTATCAAAGAAATATGCTCAATAACACCCGCAATTTGTGGATATTGACCCGCCTGAGCGATGATCATATGTGCGCCATCTGGGCTAATGGTCATGATAAATGCGTCATCTACCTCCCATTCATCGATTGTGCCTGTCTGGGCATCTACCCGATATAAACGATTATTCAAATCAAAGGGTGTCATCGACCCCTCTGGCAAACGGCGATAATTATTCACCCAGAACACCGTATCCGATTGCCATACAATTTGATTGGGATAGGGAATATCAATCGCGTAGCGGTCTGAACCATCTAAGCGCATGGTCATGAAAGATGTGGGCATACCATCATCATTAATGGGAATCAATACAAGGCGCTCTGCGTTGGGGGATAATATCGGTTTGAATGTGCCAGATAATTCAATATCATGTGTCTCGCCATTACGCCAGATATACAGGGCATCGGTTTGTGTCCAGACGATAATTAACCCATCTGTGTTGGCATGAGCAACCGATAACGAGGGTATCCATATCAGCACCAAACATAACAAATATATTTTCTTCATGCGTACTCAGCGCCCCTACGAAATTCGTCATAAACTTATTAAAATGATAGCGTATTTTATATCTATTCTACGACAAAGAAATTGTTAAAAATGCGTTTTAATACCGAAACAGAAGCCATAACATATGTATTCGAGTCGCTGTCACGCACCAATTGGCGTGAGCGTGGCTTAGATGAACACACCCGTGATATTACCCCCTCGCGCAAATTGCTAATGGGATTGGGCTTGCTCGAATCGCGCCGTGAATACGCCATTGTGACGGGGAGCAAGGGCAAAGGCTCGGTGACGGCAATCACCGCCAAATTGTTACAATCATTAGGACATACGGTGGGCATGGTCACTAGCCCACATCTGACCACGTATCGACAACGGTTTCGGGTGAATGGACGCATGATTAGCGAAGCCGATTTGGTGCGGATTATCAACGAAATTAGCCCACATATCGATGCGGTAAATGCCACATTAGATGACGGGCGTTATTTAAGCCCACAAGGGATATTCTTGGCGGTGGCGCTGAAATGGTTTGATGAACAAGCGGTGACAGCGGCGGT
>PGTJ01000250.1 GCA_002794515.1 Phototrophicales bacterium | reverse complement strand
CCTTAAGCCATACGAATATCCATCTGTAGTAAAATAGACGAGAGGTTATTCAATTTCGTTTGAAGGATTTGTATGGTGGAATCAGATAATGTAAAAACGCAACCATCCTATCATCGATGGTTGTTGATGCGGTTATTGATGTGGTGGATAACTCCCCGCGCCACAGAACGCGATGCTCGTTTTCGTGAACAGGTTATTCGTGTTTCGACAATGGTCTTGTTGACCGTTGTCATATTGGTTTTGGTGTTCCTCCTCCCAACATTCGGTGGTTCAGACCAAACACAACTGAATCGGTTGGTGACGATGATAACCTTTATCATCTTGTTATTTATCCCTGCCGTGCTGGTTCATAACGGACGGTTGAATATGGCGGCATGGGCGTTGTTGATGATGCCGACCTTTGCCTTTGTCACCTTAGCCACCACCACAGGTTTATGGTTGAGCATCACCTTTTTCTTTTTATTTTTGGTCGATTTGTATGGACAGATTGTGTTGCCGCGCAATCAGGTGTGGCTTTTGCTGGTTCTGACATTTGGGCTGGTCTTGTTCATCCAACTGTTTCCAGAGCCTGTCACCCAATTTATCAACCCGCCTGCGGCAATCTTAAACGATTTGGTCAAATTGCCAACCGCTACCCTGTTGACCATCATCACATTGGTGATTTTTAGCGTGTTGTTATATGTCTTGCGTCGAGAGTTCGATTCGCGCCAAGATGAATTGAGCAAGTTTGTTGATGAACTAGAAAGTCGTGTGCAAGAGCGCACCAAAGAACTCGAAATCGCCCGCCAACAAGCGGAAGATGCCAACAAAATCAAATCGCAATTTTTAGCCAACATGAGCCATGAACTGCGTACCCCGCTCAATGCCATCCTCAACTTCACGGCATTCGTCGCCGATGGGGTGATGGGGGAGGTGAATGCCGAACAAGAAGAAGCCTTGCGCCAATCGATTAGCAGTGGCAAGCATTTGCTCTCGCTGATTAACGATATTTTGGATGTGACCAAAATCGAGGCGGGGCTGATGGACTTATTCATCCAATCCGTCGACCTGAACGAAATCCTCAATGGGGTGGTGGGTATTGGCAAGGGGCTATCGAAAGACAAGCCGATTGAGTTGATTGTCGACATCCAAGACCACTTGCCACATACGTATGGAGATAAGCGTCGCCTGCGCCAAGTGTTTTTGAATATCGTCTCCAATGCCTTCAAATTCACACCACAAGGCTCTGTCACCATCCATGCCCATGCCACCGATACACATCTGCATGTTTATGTCAAAGATACGGGCATTGGTATTGCGCCACAGCATCAATCGTTGGTGTTCGAGTCGTTCAAACAAGCACAAAACGACACGCTCGACACTGTTGGCACAGGCTTGGGGATGCCCATCTCGAAATATTTTGTCGAGTCGCACAATGGACGCATGTGGTTCGAGACCGAAGTGGGCAAAGGCACGACCTTCTTCGTGGAATTGCCCATCCTCACCGAAGAACAAGCCAATCAACTCGATGCGTTATCTCAGAAAGCGTGATGTCCGATGAGCGATATGACCCAAAAACCCGTCTTTTTATATGTCGAAGATGATTTCGCCAGTCGGCAAGTCCTCAAAGTCCTCATCACACGCATTTTGGGATATGAGCATCTGGTCATCTTTGAGAACAGCGCCGATTTCATGACCCGTCTGCGCGGATTAGAGCGCAAGCCGACCATCGCCTTTTTGGATATTCAAATGCGCCCGCATAACGGTTTTGAATTGTTGAACATGCTCCGCCAAGACCCCGATTATGCCCATATCACCGTCATCGCCATGACCGCCAACGTCATGTCTAGCGATGTGGAGCAACTGAAAGCATCTGGATTTGATGGTCTGATTGGCAAGCCAATCGATAACGCTATTTTTCCACAACTGGTCACGCGCATTTTATCGGGCGAATCGGTTTGGTATCTGCCATAGGGAGAGGTATATCATGGCAAATCAAATGTCATTGCTCGGAAAACGCATTTTCATTGTCGAAGATAACGCCAGCAATAGCACTATCATGAAGGTGTTGCTCCATGCCGCGGGCGCGATTGTGTATAATGACCGTTATGCCATCAACACCGTTGCACGTATTCACGAAGCAGGTAAAATAGACCTCATCATCATGGATTTGATGCTGTCTAAAGGGCAATCGGGTTATGATGTCATGGATGAAATTCGCAAAGACCCCGAACTGGCGCGCATCCCTGCTGTGGTGGTCAGCGCCTCTGACCCTGGGCTAGAGATGAATCGGGCGCGGGATAAGGGCTTTCAGGGATACATCCCCAAGCCGATCAACAACAGCACATTCGCCAAACTGATTGCCTCCGTCATCAACGGGCAACCTGTTTGGGGGGATGATTTTAACGAGAACGAATACGAGCATTTTTAAGGATAAACCGCTTATGACCACATTCACAGGAAAGACCGCCCTTATCATCGAAGACGATGAGACCAGCATTAAGGTGATGGTGCAATTGCTCAAACAGGTCGGGATGCCCGCCACCATCATTCACGATAGTTTTAATCTCTCGGCTCAATTAGAGCAGGTCGCCGTACCCGATGTCATCTTTTTAGATCTCGAAATGCCCCAAAGCAATGGCTATAGTGTGTTGGAATATATCCAACGCACACCGAAATTGGCAAATATCCCCGTTGTGGCATATACCACCCATACTAGTCATTTGAAGAATGCCAAAAATGCCGGTTTTCATAGCTTTTTGGGCAAGCCGATAGATGGGAGGCGCTTCCCGATGTTATTAGAAAAAATCTTGAACGGCGAGCCTGTGTGGGAAGTACCGAGTTAGGAGATATGACCATGAGTTTGCTCTGGTTTTCGTGGGGATAACCCCACGATTAACCATATCGCTTTTGCTGAAGTGCTTATACAGACCCATTTGAGCGCCTTTCGCCCAGCCAGATGCGGTCATAATGTGCAATGAAAGTGTGTTATAATAGGCGTATAAGTGTATAATGGGCGCAAAAGATTTTGATTTGAACCAATACGGCAAAAGAGAGACCTCATGGACAAACTAATCCTTAAAAATGGCAAGTTTATCGACCCCACAGGGCGCGAAGTGCTGTTGCGCGGGGTCAACCTCAGTGGTAGCACCAAAACACCCCCCGATGAACCCTCGCAAATCGCCAATAATTTTAGCCGTCATCGTGAAGTATCGTTTGTCGGCAGACCGTTCCCCCGCCACGAGGCGCATGAACATTTCGAGCGCCTGCGCCATTGGGGCTTTAACTGCCTGCGCTTTTTGACCACCTGGGAGGCAATCGAACACACTGGTCCTGGACAGTACGACACCGAGTATCTCGATTATTTCGCCGAGATGGTCAAGTTGGCGGGCGATTATGGCTTTTATGTGTTCATCGACCCGCATCAAGATGTGTGGTCGCGCATGACCGGTGGCGATGGCGCGCCTGGATGGACGCTCGAGGCGGTCGGCTTTGATATTTCTAAACTCGACCTCAGCGAGGCGGCAATCACCATGCAACGGCGCTATCCCGATTATGGGCGCATGGTGTGGACGAATAATTATAGCCGTTTGGCGTGTCGGACGATGTTCACCCTGTTTTTCGCAGGTGATAAATATGCCCCACAGGTCAAAATTGCGGGCGCATCGGCACAATCGTTTTTACAAACTGCCTTCATCAATTCCATCGCTCAAATTGCTATGCGCGTCAAAGATATGCCTCATGTGCTGGGTTATGGCGCGATGAACGAGCCGAGCGGTGGCTTTTTGGGTCTGGATTCGCTCGAGGCGATTAGTGGTTTTCCACATCAGAATTTTGTCATCACACCCGCCGAGGCGATTTTCATCGGCAGTGGCTTCACGCGCACCCTGCAACGGGCGAAGGTGCATGGCTTCATCGCTATGCCCGATGAAGGCGAGGTGGTGGTTAATCCGATGGGGGTATCGGCATGGAAATCGCCCGAACACGACATCTGGCGCAAGGTGGGCATTTATAATGT
>PGTJ01000645.1 GCA_002794515.1 Phototrophicales bacterium | reverse complement strand
TGTAATTGTGTTAAATAACGAATATGTGGCAGTGGCTATCCAAGAAGAACGTTTGGCACGTCTCGATTATTCGGTCATCACCAACTTTCGTAATATATCTCCTAATTTCCGTGATTTAGCTTATGATCCGCAAAATCGATTTTCCGTGCCATATAATTGGGGGACGCTTGGCATAGTGGTGAATCCAGAAAAGGTGAGCCGTCCGATCACCAAATGGGCAGATTTATGGGATACAGAATTTATCGGCAAGGTAGTCATTTGGAATGGCATTCGTATGACAGTTGGGATGACGCTCAAGATGTTGGGATACGATGCCAATAGCACCAATTTTGACGAATTAGCACAAGCAGAGCGCAAATTGATGGAACTCAAGCCCTCTGTATTGGCATTTGTTGCAACGAGTGTCGATGTTGTGCAATTGCTCACCGAAGGCGATGGAGCAATTGCGTTGGGGTATGTGGGTGATTTGTTCACTGCCCAAGATGCCGGCTTCACCTTTGAATACATCATCCCCGAAGAAGGCACAGTGCTTTGGGGTGATAATTTTGCCATACCCGCCAATAGCCCGAATATTTACACAGCGCAAGTATTCATTAATTACTTACTCAGACCCGATATTGGGGCAAAAATCCTCGAATACAATTACTATTCAACCCCCAACGAAGGGGTGTCACAACTAGTCGCAGAAGAATTGCGGAATAACCCACT
>PGTJ01000019.1 GCA_002794515.1 Phototrophicales bacterium | reverse complement strand
GGATACCATATATGAGTCGACATATTCGGGCAATTATCATCACGCTTGTCCTATTTGGTTTTGGCTTCATCATTGGCACGATGATCAGCCGTGGCACCGCCCAAAGCACCATCCCCGATAACCCTGCTTTGGGGATGATCCCCCGTTCATTAACGACGTTGCCACAGGGGAATGTGAATAATGATGAACTCACCCGCGCCCAAATTTATCAACGGGTGTCGCCCTCGGTGGTCTCCATCACCGTTACACGCCCCGGCACCTTCAACACCGATACAGAAGTCGGTGGGTCGGGATTTGTCATCGATTATAATGGGCATATCGTCACCAATGCCCATGTGGTCGCCAATGCCAGTGAGATCATCGTGTATTTTGTCGATGGTACAATCACCCGCGCCACGTTGGTCGGGGCAGACTTAGACTCGGACTTGGCGGTGATTAAGGTGGATTTATCGCCCGATCGCCTCTTGCCTGTTACCTTCGGCAATGTCGATAGCCTATTTGTGGGGCAAAGTGTGTTGGCGTTGGGTAGTCCATTTGGACAAGATTGGACGCTCACGGCGGGCATCATCAGCGCCCTCAACCGCACCATCACGGGGTTGAGCAATTATCGCATCGGCTCGGTCATCCAAACAGATGCGCCGATAAACCCTGGTAACAGTGGCGGTCCCTTGTTCAACATGCAAGGTGAGGTGATTGGCGTGAATTCGCAAATCGTCAGCCAAACACGCGCCAATTCGGGCATTGGCTTCTCTGTCCCCGCCGATTTAGTCCAACGGGTGGCGAATGAACTCATCCAAAACGGGCGTGTAGATTATAGTTATTTGGGTATTTATGGTGGTGATGTCACCTTGACGCTCATCGAACAATTGGGACTGCCCAATAACCAACGGGGTGTGGTCGTATCGGATACAGAGGTGCGTAGTCCTGCACGGTTGGCGGGCATCCGCACCATGACGGTGAGCGGGCAAGGGACGAATAATGCGCGTGTGATTAGTGCCGATATTATTGTGGCGATTAACGGCACACCCATCCCCAATTTTGCCGAGATGATCGCCTATCTGGCAAAATACACCCGTCCCAACGATGTGATCACCTTAACTGTCTTGCGCGATGGCGCTCTGATTGATTTGCCCCTTACATTGGGTAGTCGCCGTCAATAAATCCCCCAATAATTGGATGTCATGTGTTGAAGAAGGTGCTTTCTCTATACAAGCACCTTTTTTTGATTATGATAGAGGGCATTTATCGGCATTTTTGTATAACCAATCAGGATTTTTTATGCTAGACATCGTTTATATCATCATCGGTATTATTGGCTTGGTTTGGGGCGGGAATTGGTTGGTGACTGGCTCGGCGCGGTTAGCCGAGTCGTTTGGCATTCCACGCCTGATTGTTGGTCTGACGATTGTCGCCTTTGGCACATCTTCGCCCGAATTATTGGTCAATTTATCGGCTGTCCTCAATGGCTCAACAGACCTCGCACTCGGTAATGTGGTCGGCTCAAATATCACCAATATTGGCGTGATTTTGGGTGTATCGGGCATCATCGCGCCCATTTTGGTGCGCTCATCGCTCATTCGCCGCGAAATCCCCATCATGATAGGTGTGGCACTATTGGCTTTCGTGTTATCTTTAGATACCCAACTCGGTCAAATTGATGGCATTATTCTTGTCGTTGGCTTCGTGATATTCAATGCCTTGATGATATGGATAACCCTCCAAGATAAAAGCAGTCAACATGCCCCAGACGTGTCTGAATTTACCACACAAGAGATAACATCGATCAATCGGTTGCTCGAAGCCGGTCGCTTGGTGGCGGGTCTGATTATTTTGGTGATTGGTGCAAACCTGACGGTGACAGGCGCGATCAACATCGCCACCGCGCTCGGTGTGAGTCAATTGGTCATTGGTGTGACGTTGGTCGCTGTGGGGACATCATTGCCCGAACTCATGGCGAGCCTGATTGCCGCCATCCGCAAAGAGAGTGATTTGGCAATTGGCAATGTGGTTGGCTCGAATATCATCAACATTTTGCTGATTTTAGGCGCGACATCAGCAATTAAAGCGGTGGATGTGCCAGCATCAGCCTTGCAATTCGACTTTTTGGTGATGATTGCTTTTTCGATTGTGCTGTTGCCATTGGCATGGACGAACCAAAAATTGGCACGGTGGGAATGTGGTGCATTTTTAGTCGGATACATCGGCTTCGTGATTGTGACGTTGGTGCGCTAAATGATGACAAATTATAGGGGCTAAAACCGATGTGGAGTGTTATACTCATTAGCAAAATGTTTATTTATCCATTGGAGTAACCTCTATGGCACACATTGGTACATCAGATAACCCCCTGCGCGTGGCAATTATCGGCTCTGGTCCATCTGGATTTTATGCCGCCGACCATCTGCAAAAGCAAAAAGACCTTGTTATTGAGATTGATATGTACGATAAATTGCCAACGCCCTTCGGTTTGGTGCGGGGTGGTGTCGCGCCAGATCATCAAAAAATCAAGTCGGTGACAAAAGTATATGATAAAATCGCCGAACATCCGCTTTTTCGCTTTTATGGCAATGTTACCTTTGGCAAAGACATCACCTATGCCGATATTGCCGAACACTATCATGCTGTGATTTATGCTGTTGGCGCACAAACCGATCGCGCTCTGGGCATCCCTGGCGAACACCTCATCGGCAGTCATCCCGCCACCGAATTTGTCGGATGGTATAATGGGCATCCCGATTATCGGCATTTACAATTCGACTTGTCACAAACCAGCGCCGCTATCATCGGTGTAGGCAATGTAGCGATGGATGTGGCGCGTATCCTCGCCCGTAGCGAAGCCGAACTCAAGACCACCGACATTGCCGATTACGCCCTCGAAGCCTTATCCAAGAGCAGTATCCGTGAGATTCACATCTTTGGACGGCGCGGTCCTGCACAAGCCGCCTTCACCAATCCCGAAATCAAAGAATTGGGAGAGATGGAAGAAGCCGACCTCATCATCCATCCCCGCGAAATTATGATAGACCCGCTCAGCAGGGCATATCTCGATTCGCCCGATGCCGATAAAAAAGATGTGAAAAATGTGCAGATTATGGAAGAATTTTCTAAACGCCCACCACAAGGCAAGCGCAAACGCATTTATTTGCACTTTTTAGCGTCGCCCGTAGAGCTATTCGGTGAAGAATGTGTGCAGGGCATGAAAATTGTCCGTAACGAATTGGTGTCGGATGACAAGGGCGGTGTGCGTCCACGCGCCACCGACCAATATGAAATGTTCGATGTTGGCTTGGTGTTCCGCTCGGTCGGATACATGGGTGTGCCGTTGCCTGATGTGCCATTTTATGAAAAATGGGGTACAATTCCTCATGAACTCGGACGTGTTCTGACCGCCCACGATAGTGGTGTGCATCATATCGGCAATTATGTGGTTGGTTGGATCAAGCGCGGACCTTCGGGTATCATCGGCACGAATAAGCCAGATTCGGTCGAGACCGTCGAGAGCCTCTTGGCAGATGTCAAGGCGGGTCAATTGCTCGCCCCTCAACATCCGCACCGAGATGCGGTAGAATCACTCCTCAAAGGACGGGGGATACGGTTCGTCACTTACGCCGATTGGCAACGCCTCGACCGCCTCGAAGTGGCGCGTGGTGAAGCACTCGGTAGACCGCGCCTCAAATTTTGTACCATTGAGGAAATGCTCGCCGCCCTCGATGAACAACCATCATAAAGACGCGCAGATTGCGCTTAGTCGGGATGAGGTCATTACGCCTCATCCCAAAACAAATGCCTTATGGACACAGCAATCTTTCACTTTTTTGGTGAACTCAACTTTTTCCTGCCCAAATCGCATCGTTATCAACCCTTTAGCCATGCCTTCACCTGGAAAGCCTCGATTAAAGATATGGTCGAGTCGTTGGGACCGCCACATTGCGAAATCGACCTGCTCATGGTAAACGGCGTATCCGTTGGATTTGACCACATCGTCATGCCGAAATCGCATATTTGTGTTTATGACCATACCACAGCCATCGCGGTTGATGAGCGCGTGTTATTGCGCCCGCCATTATATGGCAAACCCCGTTTTGTCTTGGATACGCATCTGGGGCGCTTAGCCAGTTACCTGCGGATGATGGGTTTCGACACCTTGTATCGGAACGATTATCCCGATGATGTCCTTGCCGAAATTTCTGATATAGATGGGCGCGTGTTGCTCACACGAGATATTGGCTTGCTCAAACGGGGCAGGGTGCAACATGGATATTTCATCCGCGCCACTAATCCCAAACAACAAATTGTCGAGATCGTGCGCCGATACAATTTATCGGCGAGTATCACCCCGTTTCGGCGCTGTCTGAAATGTAATGGCGAGTTAACCAGCGTCGAAAAAGCCGATGTGCTATCGCAATTGCCCAACACCAGCGCCGAACAATATGATGAATTTCATCAATGCGATGTGTGTGGTCAGGTCTACTGGAAAGGCACACATTACGACAAAATGTGCGAATTTTTAGATGGTGTGATGAAAGGATAAAAATAAAAAACAGGCGGAATGCCTGTTTTTGATTTGGTCTCGTAACTCAATTATAGGTTATTGTTTTTTGCCTTGTCATCACCTGCTCTGACGACATAGGTGTGGGCGATTTTGTCATGCAGTCCCTGATTTTTATCATCTATGAATGCCCATAGCCAACCCAACATGAACACCGCACTGTTCAAAATGTAACCAAAATAACGGATAATCGCCTCGCCATCGGTGAATGGCGTGCCATCTTCTTTGACCACGCGCAAGCCCAACATCAATTTGCCGATGGTCTGTCCATTTTGGCGGGTGAGAAAATACCATTGATACGCCCCCCCAATCAAAAAGCCGAATAACCCACCACCCCAAAAAAAATTCGTCCCAAAGCCGATGAATCCGCCCACCGCGCCGACAATCGCGCTATCTATCATAAAAGCAATTACCCGCTCGACCATGCCTGCCAGTTCGTATGTGCGTGTTTCGTTCATTGTCGCTGTCTCCTACTTGTATCTCACATTCTGAAATGATATACGCGCCTCTGTGTTCAAAAGTTGCAATCTGTATTTTTTAGCGACCTCTTAATCTGAGCGCTATTCATTTTCAACATCGGCTTAAATATCACCTTCCACAATCTATTTGACTATCTAGCTCTATTAGGGAGGATACCCCATTTATGCGTTTAGGAATGTTGTTTCTGCTGATGCTTTTCACACTGGTGACGGTTGTTTCTGCCCAAAATGCCCCACAAGGCACTGGCGAACTCACCCTGACACCGATTGGCACATATCCACAAGGCGATATTGCCGATTTATTCGATGAAGGGAATGCCGAAATCGTGGCTTATCATGCCCCTAGCTTCCGTTTATTTGTGGTGAATGCCAACACCGCCACCATCGATATTTTGGATATCACCGACCCCACCATGCCCATCCTTGTGACCGCCGTATCGTTTGATGAATATGGCGATGGTATTAATAGCGTGGCGGTATATGACGATTTAGTCGCCGTTGCCGTTGAGGGTGATGATGTAAATGTGCGCGGTAGTGTGGTGTTCATCAGCATTAACGGTGACTTTTTGCATATGGTCGAAGTCGGCTTTTTGCCCGATATGGTCGTGTTTTCGCCCGATGGTCAATATGTCCTCACCGCCAATGAAGGTGAACCCAATGACGATTATAGTATCGACCCCGAAGGCTCAGTGAGCATCATCTACATTGGGGATAACGCCCAATTGGCAACGGTTGCCGAAGCCACGTTCACCGATTTTAATGTGGGTGGTGCGCGTGCCAATGAATTGCCTGCGGGTGTCCGCATTTATGGACCGAATGCCACCGTTGCCCAAGACCTCGAGCCTGAATATATCGCTATCAGCGCCGATAGCACCACCGCCTATGTCACCTTGCAAGAAAATAACGCCGTTGCGGTTATCGATATTCAAACCGCTACCGTGACCGCCATCCTCGCGCTGGGATATAAAGATTTTAGCCTAGCGGGCAATGGATTGGATGCAGGCAAAGATGACGGCATGATTAATATCGCCAATTGGAATATTCGCGGTTTATATTTGCCCGATGCCATTGCTTATTATCGCACCGATATGGGGAGCTATTTGGTCACAGCGAATGAGGGCGATAGCCGTGATTACGATGGCTATAGCGAAGAAGCCGAAATTAACGACCTCAACCTCGACCCCGAAATCTTCCCCAATGCCGAAGAATTGTTGGCAGATTCGGCTATTGGTGGGTTAGAAGTGACCAATGCGCTCGGCGATGAAGATGGTGATGGTGATTACGAAGCGGTGTATATCGGCGGTGCGCGTTCTTTCTCGATTTGGGATGCCACCACTGGCGAACTGGTCTTTGATAGTGGCGACCAATTTGAACAAATCATCGCCGCTTTGTATCCTGCCGATTTCAACACCAATAATGACGAAAATGAATTCGATAGCCGTAGTGATAATGCCGGTCCAGAACCCGAAGCGGTCACTTTGGGCGTGATTGGGGATAAAACTTACGCTTTTATCGGCTTAGAACGCATCGGTGGTGTGATGGTCTACGACATCACCAACCCCATGTCACCCGTTTTTGTGACCTACGCCAATAACCGCGATTTTGCTGGCGACCCCGAAGCAGGCACAGCCAAAGATTTAGGTCCAGAAGGGGTCTTGTTCATCCCCGCCGACCAAAGCCCCAATGGTGAAAATTTGCTAGTGGTCGCCAATGAAATCAGTGGCACAACCACCGTGTACCGCATCACCCGCAATATGTAATTTTTTCAGACGGGGCATGAGCAACCATGCCCCGTCATTCACCAAATGTCATGACGATCACATCATTAGGCGCAGATACACGCAAGATACCCCCTTCAAACTGCGCTCCACTCACGGTACGCATATGCCTGGGGGCATATGGCAAGCGCCATATCATCCCGCCTTTGGGCATATCGCCCAATAATTCGTAAGATAAGCGTAATGTCCCTCGCCAACCTGTTTCGGTCATAGTCAATTCGTTGGTGGTGCGGATGGTTATCTCGCCATACATGGTCGGTAAGTCACTGGCGATCACCTCGCGCCCGTCCTCAAACCACCATGTTGGTGCAAGCCTGAATAATTCGATGTGGTCATCCATTTCCCAAACCACCATCGCCCGCGCCAACACATATAAATGTGCCGCCACCTGCATATTGGGCATATCGCCCTGTGCTAATCCCCACGGATTGACCAGCCCCGCCCACGCATACACGCCGTTCATCGTCTGGTGAGAGAGTGTGTAACCCAACACGGCATGAAATGGGGCTTCCATGCCCAAATGTAAAAAGGCATGTGCCAATTTTAACCCGCCAGCGATCGAAAATTGCCCATCATGACCAATCAATCTGCCGTTGTATGGCGCAATCCACTGGTCAAAATATGATTGAAAACGCCGTTGGATGAAATCGGCATTTGCCCGAAATGCGTTTGATGGATATACCATCAGCACATCATCCAGCACAGGTATGTGACTGGCTATGGGCAAATCTGGCAGATTTTCGCTCAATAGCGATGTTGCCGAGTCGAGAATGGCTTGATTGATGCTATCGGCTTCAGCAATTGCCCATGTGCTATCATCTTCACCCAAAATATCAGAGGCATACCCCAATTCGCGCAAGCCGATAATCGCCCATAGGTTCGCACGATAATCGGGCTGGTTTGTGTTGGTCGATTGGGGGCTTGATGGCAATAGTCCCCGTGCCGATGGATTGTCGGGGATATAACCCGCCCGCAAATCGCGGATAAATTCCCCTGCAAGGCGTATTGCGGGATAATATTGGTGTAAGACAGCCAAATCACGGGTGTAGCGATAATAATTCGTCACCAAGAAAATGACTTGCCCTTGCCATACCCAGTTATCCGTTTGTGTTGCCGATAGGTTGCCATTGGGCAATTGTTGATCGAACAGATGCCCGATAATGACCCGCGCCCGGTCGGCATGACCCGCCTGTAAAAATGCCGAGCTAATGAATACCCTATCATCCATATTAAGATTATGGTTGTCATCTATTTGCAGATAACCCAAACTGGCGAGTGCCGCATGTTGAATGCGCTTATCGGGCAATCGGAGCATGACACGGTTGATTTGGTCGCGCCATAATACCGATGTCTCGCTATGCACCTTCCAGAAGGGTTTGTCGGTTGATGGAAATTCGCCCACATCGGGCGAAACAGGGAACACGATTTGTATTTCTTGATATGCCTGTTTATATAATCCATAACGCATCATCAGCGCACCATCTCCTTGTGGAATGCAGTTGAGATCTGTTCGGTTGGGGATATGTCCATCCATCACATCCCAAATTCGTCCCACACCAACAGCATCGGGTGCGGTGTTGGTCGTCATGAACGGGACATTATTCACCCATACCTGTTGATGATGTTGTACCGATAGGGCATAGATAGGCGCGGTATCGCGTTGAATAGCAAATGGTAATACCGTCACCACAACGTGATAATCGACATCAGAGGCATTATAGGCTTTGATTTGCCAGTGGGTGCTGTTCGTCTCGGCATCATAGATGAGCGACCCATACAGCGACAAGCCATATTCATCTGACCACCATTGTGGCATGGGGAAGTAATCATTCACCAAACCGAAATGCCATTGGATAGGCAACAATGCGCCTGTTTGCATATGTTGTATCCACACCTGCGCGATAGGCGCGCTATCCCATGGGGCAACTGCGCCATCATTAGAGACCAACGCCCGTTGTGTGGTATTGAGCGCCCCGGTCATCGTCCATACCGATGCGTCACCGCGTGTCCATGATGGTGTACGCCATGTCGGATGTGTATCTGCCAGCCATTTCAGATAGAATTCGGGTGATGTCGCCAGGTGAGGCTCTGGCGCAATGCGAATCGCATCTTTTAGACCACCATCCCCGCCCATATCCATCACACGAAAAGCGATATAGACGGGGGATACATCGCTATAGTCACGCACATTGAGCAACAATACGCGGTCGCTGATCTGCGCCCATTGATGAACCGATTGCCCATTGATCCATAATTCGCCAATATCATCTAATCCGCTCACCGCCAGCCATACCGCATCCCAGTCGGGCAGGGTGATGGTCGTCCGATACCACCCCACACCATCATAATCCCCCAAAACGGTCTCCCACGTCATGCCTGCCGGAAGATCATCGCGCCACTGGCTATCATCATAATCGGGCGCGTACCACATTTCAGATACGCCTACATTCGCATCATCACGCGCAAAACGCCATGGGTTGCCGATGACGATGCTCTCTGATATGACTTCACAAACAACCCGTTGTGGCGCGTTATTGGCGGTGCAAGCGAATAGCCCCCAAATCATCATCATCAATAAAGATGATAACTTGCTATGAAAATTTGAAAAATGGATAAGATTTGCTCCTGAAATATGCAAATATACGTTATATCAGATACAATCATAGCATATGATGATTGATAAATCCCGACCCATTGAGGAGATTTTGAATGCGTACAAAATTAATCTTGTTAATTATAATCTTTTTATCCCTTGTGGTGATGATGAACATGGCGCAAGACGACACCACACAACCCATCATCGAAACACTACAACATACTCACCTCGTCAATTATTTGCCCGATTTGGGTGGGCGTGAAATTACCGTTGCCGTTGAAAATGAATATCCGCCATTCAATAGCATTAGCCGTGATGGTATTGGCGTGGGGTGGGATTATGATGCCCTCAAAGAAATTTGTGTGCGGTTAAATTGTAAAACACGCTTCATCGAAGTGGTTTGGGATGATCTGATTCAAGCCGTTGGTGATGGACGCATGGATATGGCGGCGAATGGCATTACGCGCATGGCGGAACGGTATGCGATTGTCGATTTTTCTATGCCCTATGTGCAATTTCGTCAGGTTTTATTGGTGCGGATTGATACACCCTATCAAACACTCGCCCAATTTGTTGGGTCGAATGCCAAAATTTGGGCATTTGCAGGTAGCACCAATTACGAAGCCGCGGTTGCGCTGGTCGGCGAAGCCCGTGTCGTCGGCACACTCGATGATGCTTCCTCTCTCATTTTGGGTCTGATAGACGGTTCGGTCGATGCTATTGCCTTCGATTCGGTCACGGCAGAAAGATTTTTATCCGAAAATCCCGATGTGGTCATTGCCTATTCCCAAGCCATTTCTGATGTCGAAGAATTGGCGTTCATCTTCTCCAATGGCTCAGAGTTGACCGCCGCCTTCAACATCGCCATCGAGACCATGCGCCTCGATGGGACGCTGGATGCGCTCAATCAAAAATGGTTTGCCGTAACACAAGCACAGACAACAGAGGAGTAATGATGTTGAGATTGTTATTGGTGATCAGTGTATCCATCTTGAGTTTGCTATTGGTCGGTTGTGCTGGATCTGATAGCCCGACTGCCACGCCCACACCCCAATCCACCACGAGCGATGATACCGTACAGGCGGGCGCGAATCGCCCTTCTGCCCCTGCTGGTGAAGATTACCGTCCAGACCCCGTTTCGTGGGTGGCGAATAGTGGCTATCCACAATTGGTCGAAGTCTTTTCATATGACTGAAGTACCTGTCGTGCCTTAAAACCGATGGTTCATCGGTTAGAACAAGAGTATTTTGGACGGATTGATTTTATTTATCTTGACCAATATGACCAAGCCAATCAGGATTTGTTTAATCAATATGGCTTGCGGGGCAGACCGATATTTTTGCTTTTGCAACCCGATGGCACAGAAGTCCGTCGTTGGTTCGGTTTCGTGACCGAAGCCGATTTACGCACCGCCATCGATGCGTTGTTGGCTGGCTGAATCTCATCTATTCGGTGAAAAGCGTGTATCATAGAGGTGTTGGTAGAACGACCAACACCTTTTTCGATTGTGAATGAGTGAACTGTAAACATGAAACAAAAATATGAATTCGATTTGACCGCTCATACTGCGCCCATCGTGAATATTTTGCATGAGGTCTTGGCGCAGGGGGATGAACCACTCTCGACCGATTGGCTCAATCGTGTGTTGCGAAAATATCCCCGCCCCGATGGCGGGATGTATTCCCGTAGCCAACTCATCACGGGCTACCGCGAATTGGCGGGGACACATGGGCTACCCGCCTTCGATGAACGGGTGATCGAGCGCCTGCGCCGTAAACCTGTGCGTACCAGCTCTGGGGTGACACCCGTCACTGTGCTGACCAAGCCGTTTCCCTGTCCTGGGACGTGCATTTTTTGCCCCAATGATGTGCGGATGCCCAAAAGTTATTTGTCGGATGAGCCAGGGGCGCAACGTGCTGAACAAAATGGCTTCGATCCCTATTTGCAAACCTATAGCCGTTTATTGACCTATCGCAATACCGGGCATCCGACCGATAAAATCGAACTCATCATCTTGGGCGGTACATGGTCGTTTTATCCCGAAACATATCAAATTTGGTTCATCAAGCGCGTGTTCGATGCCCTTCATGATTTTGGCGAGGGGATTAATCGGTGTGATGAAGTCGAGACGTTGCTCAAACGGGCATCGCAATTGCATCCCGATAACAACATCACCACCGCGCAGGTCATCGGCACAGATTTAACACAGACCTATAACCAAGTGGTGCAACAAATTTATCATGATGAAATGACCCGCTCGCGTGAGGTCGCTCATCAATTCGCTATGGGCATAAAAGAGCGCACGGTCATTGATGAATTCGCCACATGGGATGAACTCGAAGCCGCACATCGCCAAAATGAGACGGCGGCGTGTCGCTCAGTGGGGTTGGTCATCGAAACACGCCCCGATCACATCAGCGAGGAGGAGGTGTTACGCATTCGCCGATTAGGATGCACAAAGGTGCAAATTGGCTTCCAGAGCCTGAATGATGCGGTGTTACGCGCAAACAAACGTGGACATACTGTATCGGCGACACGCCGTGCAGTCAAGTTGCTGCGTATGGCGGGCTTCAAGATACACGCCCACTGGATGCCGAATTTATACAAATCGACACCCGAACTGGATATTGAAGACTATCGGCGCATGTTCAACGACCCCGATTTCCGCCCAGATGAACTCAAGGTGTATCCGTGTTCGCTCATCGAAAGCGCGGAGTTGATGCAACGGTATCAAGACGGGTCATGGCGACCATACACCCATGATGAATTGTTGCATGTATTGACGACTTGCTTCCGCCACACACCCGAATATTGCCGACTCACGCGGGTTATCCGCGATATCCCGGGCACAGATATTGTCGTGGGCAACAAAGCCACGAATTTTCGCCAATTGGTCGAGGACGAACTGGCAAAAAATGGGGAACGTAGCCCAGATATTCGCGCCCGCGAGGTGCGCTTAGCACAAATCGCCATGGATGATTTATCATTAGATGAATTGTGGTACGACACATCGTGTAGTCGTGAGGTGTTTTTGCAATATATCACCACGAACCGCGATATCGCTGGATTTTTGCGCCTATCGTTGCCCAACCGAGATGAACCACCGCTCACCGATGAACTGCGCGACACGGCGATGATACGTGAAGTGCATGTCTACGGGCAGGCGTTGGGCATTGGTGAATATGGGCAGGGAAAAGCGCAACATTTGGGCTTAGGCACGTTGTTGATAGAACGCGCCGTTGCGCTGGCACGCGAACATGGTTTCAACCGCTTGGCGGTGATTTCTGCCATTGGTACGCGGGAATATTATCGCAAACGCGGGTTTGTTGATGCAGGGTTGTATCAGGTGCGGGAGATATAGTTTTATCTTGCATCCTATCTAAAATAGGCGCAAAATAGAATCATAATCAGGCATTATCATCTATCATATTCCTAATTATCTGATGCAATCGCGCATGAGAATTGTTTTTTTATTGTTTATATATCAGAGGTACGGGCTATGGATACCTTACAACAAGTACAAGACACATCGACTTCAACATCGGAGACAGAAAGCGTTGCAGACCCATCTCAACATGTCCTCACCAAAGATGAGCGCGATGCTATTCGTGCCTATTTAGGGCGGGCAGAAGTCCGTCATTCAACATTGCATCGTATTGCTATTGGGTTTATCAGTGGAGCGGGGTTGTTGCTGTTGTTTCCGCTCTTTTTTCGAGATGTCATCACGACGATTATGACTGGTTTTCTGGCAGAAACGTGGAATCACTTTCCGAATAATGGCATATTGGGTGTGTTTCTCACATTGGGCTTGATGCTGTCTGTGGGCATTCCCTTTCTTATCTCCATATTTATTCCACTCTATGCCTTATACTATTTGCTCAAAGACATTGTGCATTTTTATTTTAGTGTATATACACCCGGCTTTTATCCTGAATTGAATAACCCGACATTCTCGTTGAATGCCATGGCATTTCCATTTGATGAATCCAAAGCCGTTAAGCGAGCGGTGTATAATTATCAATACCGCCATGAAGATAATCACTTCCTCATGGCGTTTAGTGAACGTCGTAAGCAAGAATATTTAGACACGATCATCGAAAAAACCAACGGCAAAATCGTCCCCAAAACACGCCAATTGCATCGCCTGAATTTGATGGGCATCACATCTGATCAAATCGATCCCGTAGAAGTTGACAGGCTAAATGCCATGTTTGGGCTTGCGCGCCTCACTGATCGCACGCTAGTTGAAGAAGTGGCATATATGGAATTGGTCATGTCGCGTAGTATCATTTATTTGCGACGCATTGTTATCCGTTATGTCAAGACATTATTAGTATTTATTTGGACGGCGTTGGTCTCGTTCATGATGTTACCGCTCATTCAAGATGAACGCTTTCCACATTTGTTAGTCATGGCGGTCGGATATTTCATTTGGTCATTTTGGGCGCAATATGTGATTCACTTGCCTATCATATGGATGTACAAATTTGATCCTGCATTGGGTAAAAAAGCCAATATCGATCGCCAGATTGTCTTTTTAGAATCGCGTGTTCGTCGTTGGATTCAAGTCGCCATGATTACCAGTATCTTGGCGCTAATTTTGTCAATTGGGGCAATAATCGTGTAGAATAAGAGAGGATTGACAGCACGCTAGGACAAACACGCATGACCGTTGAAAAATCTGAGGGCGAAAAGCGCACCAAACCCCTGAACGCACAAGGGGGACAAACGCTTGCCACGATTCATGTCATCCCACATTTGCGTTGGGAGCGCGAGTCGGATGAAACCTTCGAGATGCGCCGTGCCAAACTGCTCAATACATTGGCACGCCTCAATGAACAAATGGGCATGGTGCCAGATACGGGCATTATGCCCTTGCGCTCTTTTTTGCTCAGTGGTCAGACGGTGATCTTAGAAGACATCGCCACCGTGCGCCCCGATTTGGTGACATTGTTGGTCATCTACAATGCGGGCGGGCGTTTGGGCATCGGTCCGTGGTATGTGCTGGTGGATGAAGCGCTGGTCAGTGGCGAGGCGCTCATTCGCAATTTGCTCTTAGGACGAACCAATGCCGCCCAATATGGTCTTAAATTGATGGCGGTGGGATATTCACCACTCACCGGTGGTCATACCGCGCAATTACCCCAAATTTTACGCGGTTTCGGCATGGATGTGGCATTTTTGCGTTATAACACCCATAAACCCCATGTCACACATCGTTGGGAAGCCCCGAATGGAAGCAGTATTTTGCTCATCAACCATGGGCAACACGTATTCGGCATACAAACCGCACATAGCGCCGAAAAGGTTGCCGAATATATATCTGAACAACGCAAAACCCGTGCCAATGGTCCCTTTTTATGGTTTTACGATTCTGGTGTGTCTATTCACCCCCTATCTGATATTGTCCCCGATGTGACCACCAAGACGGGCATTTCTGTCGCCCAAAGTGATCTCGACAAATATACCCGCGCCTTGCGCCAAGAAGTGCCAGATAACATGCGCCCAATTTTACAAGGCGAATTGCGCGACCAAACATTGCGCGAACACGATTATTTATTCACTGGCACACTCTCCACACGTATGTATCTCAAACAAGCCAATGCCCGTCTACAAGCCTTATTGACCAGCGCCGTAGAGCCACTATTCACCATCGCATTGACTCATGGCAACATCCCTTATCCCGCTAATCTCAAAGCATTGCTGGGGCATACATGGCGGTTGATGCTCAGAAATCAGTCGTGGAGTGCATTAGGCGGTGTGAGTAGTGATGAGGTGCATCACGAAAATGAGGTGAATGCCCGCAAAATTGCCGATAACGCCCATCACATCATCACCGAAAGTTTGCGCGCACTCGGCGCGTTGGTGCATGAACCCTATACCCCGTTGCCACATCCCGATAGGACGTGGATTTTAGTGTGGAATGCCCAATGCTGGTCGCGCAAGCAAGTGGTGGAATATGTCCTCGATTTGCCCAATCAGGTCTATCCGCGACGGGTGTTGGATGATAAAGGCGATGAATTGTTATTTGGATGGCAATCATCTACCCGCACCATCTCCTTTTTAGCCGATGTGCCTGCTGTTGGATATGCCATGTATTCGATTGAATTGGGCAACGTGCCACCAGATGAAAAACTACATGGCATTCGCACCACACCAGGCACCATCATCGGGCGCATCGATGGCGAAACAGTGTCTATCCAAAATAATCAAGTGGTATGGAAGCGTGGCGAAACCGTCATCACCGACTTGTTGCGCTTTTTCGATGGTGGTGATGCAGGTGATGCCTTCAATTATAGCCCGCCTGTTGTTGATCATATCGTCCAAGCCGATTTGACCAATGATGTGCGTGTCGAGTCATCGCCGATGTATGAACGGCTCATCGTTAAACATCGGATGCGCCTCGCGCCTGCGCTCAAAGAGGATAGAACTCGTGAACGTGGGCTGAAATTATTGGAACTCACCACCACCATCACCCTCTATGACCACACACCAGGGATCTTTTTTCATACTGAATACGAGAATACCATCAAAGATCATCGCCTTCGCGCACATCTGCGTACAGGCATGTATGATACTCATGTCTTGTGTGATGCCCCATTCGCCTTAGTGCGCCGACCGGTGCGTATTGATGGGGCGACCATCCCCGCAAAAAATGCCGAAGGTGTATCCAACACACATCCCTTGCAAAATGGGGTGACGGTCGCCCAAAATAAACGGAGCATATCGTTATTGGCGCATGGATTGTGCGAATACGAAGCCATTCCAGAAGATGACCAAGTGACCTTTGCCCTCACGTTGGTGCGGAGTGTGGGCTGGCTGAGCCGTGATGATTTGCAAACCCGCAAAAGTGCTGTCGCTAAGCAGATGCCCGTACATGGCGCACAAGTCCAACGTCACATGACGGCAGATTATGCCCTCATGCCATCGGATGATGATAACCCCGCCAAAATATTGCAGGCGGGAATCGAATTTAATCAGCCGTTATCGGTATACCAACTCGATGCCCCGCCTAATCGTTTGCGCCGTAGCTTTTTGTCGGTGGTCAGCGATATGGCTATCGGCGCAGATAGCGATGGCGATGGCGCAATCCTCACCGCCCTCAAGCCACCCGAACGTGGGCAAGGCTGGGTGCTACGCTTCTTTAATCCACATGAACGACCTGTAGAGTTGCTAGTCACACCTTTTGTTCGCCCAATTGTCGATAGGGGCGAACTATCCAATTTGGCAGAAGAACAAGAGGGTTTTATCGCCCCTGATGCTAATGGACGGATGGGCGTGTTGGTCAATCCGCACGAGATTGTCACCTTAACGCTCGTTTTTCCACAACAGGAATAAAATAGAGTTGTAGCGAATCGTTGGGC
>PGTJ01000134.1 GCA_002794515.1 Phototrophicales bacterium | reverse complement strand
GCGGGTGGTCATTCGATTACGTGGGTTATACAAATTGTCAAATTAACAGCATGGCGGGTTGGCACGACTATTGCGTGTGGAGTTCAGACGGGCTTCGCGTCCTGCAACCAAGCCAGCAATCACATTTTCATTCATCTCAAAGGCGAGGGTGGCGGTGGTGAAAGTGATTTCGCTCTTCAGATTGCCACCTTTATCCAACCAAGCGGCGGGCAGTTCACCTTCAAAGGTGACGACATAGGTGAAGGTGTTGCTCAGAATATCGAAAGCGTTATCGGCAACCGTGAGCGACAGATCAACAGCGACATCATTCAGTTCCAAACGACCAGAGACGACAATCGCTTCGACTTCATTGGCAAATGCCCAATCGCCCGCCAAATCGCTGAGGTTGTAATTGAACAAGTCTAGTTTGGGGGTGGTCAACACCACAGAGCTAAAATCGGCGGCGCTTTCGAGGGTGAGTGTGTATGTGCCATCAAGGTTAGGGGTGATTGTACCCGCTTTTGCCAGATGTACCATATAACCTGCGCGTTCTGCTTGAACTTCTTGTGCGCTCACAGCGACAACCGATAGTGATAACACCATAATCATTGCGATGAAGATACGAACTACTTTTGTCATGGTTACATCCTTATTAAAAACTAACGTTGATGAGTGTGTCATATTTACCTTTAGTGTACACGATATTTGTAATCATGGGAACTAAAAGTAAACACTTTTTTATTCAGTTTTTCCGAAAAATCCGTTAGAATGCACAAACGTATTTGTTATATCAGCCAAAAAAGGGCAAAAATGGCATGTTTTCACATCCGCATACCCCGATTCGCCTATTGACAATTGCTTATCTCATCATCGGCATCATATTCGCTGTATACACCCCGCTCTGGCAAACACCCGATGAACCCGCCCATTATCATTATGTGGCACAAGTCGCCACCACTGGTTTACCCGTGATTGAAGCAGGCGATTGGGATAGCGCCTATTTGGATGAACTGAAAAGCACCCGCTTCGCCGATATTGATTCCACTACCTTTTCGAGCATCCAATATGAAGATCATCAGCCCCCGCTTTATTACCTGTTGGCATCACCCATATATCGGTTGACGAATGGAAATCTATATGCGATTCGCATTTTCTCGGTGATGATCGGGATGATTATTGTGTGGTGTGCCTATGGTGTGGGACGATTGATGTTCCCCGATTCGCCTGCTATTGCGTTGGGTGTGGCGGCATTTGTGGCATTTCATCCACAACAGTTGCATATCATCGCCTCGGTCAATAATGATGTGTTGGCATGGGCATTGGTGGGGATGATGCTGGTAATGGCGATCTCCTATCTCAAAACCAATGACCAACGGTTGCCGTTGTGGATGGGCGGGATTGTGGGCATCGCCTTCATCACCAAAGCCACCGCGTATTTCTTGTTGGCGATTGGGCTATTGGCGATTTTGCTCAAACAACGCAATATCCTGCGCGGATTAATGTTGTATATTCCCCCCGCCCTCATATTAGGGTTGATATGGTGGATTCGCAACATCACCGTATATGGCTTCCCCGACTTTTTAGGTCTACGGGCGCATGATGCGGTGGTGGTGGGGCAATTACGCACATCAGAACGCCTCACCGAATTGGGATTTGGCGGGTATAGTGCTGAACTGTTTCAGACGACATTCAATAGCTTTTGGGGGCAATTCGGTTGGATGGCAGTCCCCATGCCCCGTTGGATTTATATGGGCATTTTAGCCTTATTGATTGTGGCATTCATCGGCTTATTCATCTATCACCGAGACAACAACCAACGCCCTGTATGGATAGTACTCATCAGCACCATCGCGTTATCGGTATTGGCATATTTGTATTACAATAGCGAATTTGTGCAATATCAGGGGCGGTATATGTTCCCCTTGTTGATACCACTCGGCGTATTTTTGGTGGTCGGGATAGATAACTGGCGCATCCGCCTATTGGGCGAGATGAAATATCGCTTGGTGACATATCTGACTGCCATACCCTTTTTAGGCATGGCAGTGTTGGATGTGTACTTGATTTGGCGGGTGATCGCCCCCAATTTATGATGCCTTACTGCTGTTGTTGCTGTTGCTGTTGGGCATGGCTCTCATGTTGGAAGCCGGGCAAATAAATTTCATCACTACCCACAAAAGTCATGGGTGGCGATAATTCTTCTATGGGCGGGAGTTTGTCTTCGGCATATACCCCCACACCAACGCGCAAGGTGGTCTCTGCCCCACCTTTGAATACACCGCGTGTTGGTGGCACATCATGATAATCACGCCCAATAGCGATGCGAATATGACGATGCCCCGCCATTTGATCGTTGGTGGGGTCAAAACCCACCCATCCCAATTCGGGAAGATAGGCTTCTACCCACGCATGAGAGGCATCATTGGCGGTATGACGTTCTTCTTCGCGTTCAATAAATAAATAACCACTCACATATCGGCATGGGATACGCAAATGCCGTGCCATAGCGATCATGACATGGGCGTAATCTTGACATACCCCCATGCCTGTGGTGAGGATGTGGTCGATTGGCGAATCAACATGGGTGCTATTTGGCTCATAAATAAAATGGTCATGTAAGGCGCTGTTCAATTCGCGTAACATGGTCAACGGGTCATCACGCCGATCGCGCATCCCCAATTTATTCATCCAATTAAAGAGCAACGCGCTGGGCTGGACGAAATGGCTGGGGATGATAAATTCCCAAAAATCACCTTCATCCACCAACACATCTAAATCATCCCATGACGATGATGATAAGCTGTCGGGCAATTGTGGACGCGGGGTCATCTCGATATGCGACTCGGCGGTGATATACAAATGTTGGTGCAGACGCGGGATGCCAAAATGATGCACCGTGTTATACAGATAATCTCGGTAGCCCAATAATTGTGTTGTGGGCTGAATTTCGAGCCGAAACGATAAACACCGTTGCCAATCATCTGTACGGGGTTGCAGACGCAATTCCATCAGGCTTTCGGCAATCGGTTTGCTATAGGTGAACTCGGTGATATGACGGACAGAGTAAAGCATGGTTATTCATCCTGATAATGCGGAATCAACGGGATAAGCGATGAAGGTCTCGTAGACCAATTTATGGATACTGGCACATTGCGACTGAATTTCGCGCAGGTAGTGGTGCAACCCCTCGCGGATAATATCATCAATTTGGTCAAAATTGAGGTTGGCTTGCAACCGCCCCGCCAAGCGATGCACCCGACTATTGCGCGAGGTGCTGGTGGCGCTGGCGATGGCGCTCAGCGATTGAGCGATGCTATCGGCACAAAAGCGCACCGAATGCGGGAATTCCTCGTTCAAGAGCAAAAATTCGGCGATGCGGTCTGGTCGTAAATCGGCAGAATACACTTTGGTATAGGCTTCAAATGCCGTACACGATTTGAGGAGCGCCAGCCACTCGAAATATTCATCTACACTGCCGATGCTATCAAACCGCGACATGCCCGCATATTGCACATCCAATAGCACCGAGACCGATATAGCCCGTTCGATACCCCGTCCGAGTTGGATAAAATGCCACCCTTCGTTATGGCTCATGGTCGAGTCGGTGATGCCCTGAAAGGTGTGTATGCGATTTTTCACCTGTGTGAAAAAGTCGTGCAATTGCCCATGCGAAATGTTGGCAATATTACGCATATCGATGGCAAATAGATATAACTGGTTCAGTTCGCTCCACATCTCCGTGCTGATGCGTTCTCGCACTTGTCGCGCATTTTCACGCGCAAGGCGAATCGCCGATAGCACCGAAAAACTGTTATTGTGATTCAAGGTGATGGTGTTGATGAATGTATCATAATCACCCGATTCGGGTGTGACTGGCACGCGCAATGCTTCCAAAATGCGTAACCAACGCTTGTTATCTTCGGTTTTGCTCACACGTTCTAGCATCAGGATGGAATGAACATCTAACAAACGCGCTGTGTGTTCAGCCCGTTCTAAATAGCGGCTCATCCAATATAAGCTATCTGCGACTCGTGAAAGCATATCCCATCCCTTGAATACATCTATTCATACAATATTGTATTGAACAGATGCGAACCAAAACCATGTGAAAAATTCACAGAATTTGATGGTCGTTTTTTATCAGACTTAACGCAAAACCCATGTATCTTTACTGCCACCCCCTTGCGATGAATTGACCACCAACGACCCCTTACGGAGCGCAACACGGGTCAAACCACCAGGGACAATGGTGATGGTATCGCCATACAAAATGTATGGGCGCAAGTCGACATGACGTGCTTCGACACGACCATCGATAAAACAGGGCGCAGTCGAGAGCATAATGGTTGGTTGGGCGATATAATTGCGCGGATTTTGGATGATGCGCTGACGGAATTGGTCGCGTTCTTCGGCGGTGCTTTGCGGTCCGATGAGCATCCCATATCCGCCCGATTCGCCCACCGCTTTGACCACCAGTTTATCTAAATTGGCGAGTACATAGTCTTTTTGGGCATGTTCCCAACACACATATGTCTCGACATTGTTGATGATTGGGTCTTCGCCCAGATAATATTTAATCATGTGTGGCACATAAGTATAAACCGCTTTATCATCTGCCACGCCTGTGCCGATGGCATTGGCGAGCGCCACATTGCCCGCACGGTAGGCATTAAATAACCCCGATACACCCAATGTGCTATCACTCCGAAATGCCAACGGGTCTAAAAAGTCGTCATCCACACGGCGATAAATCACATCCACACGGCGCAATCCTGCCGATGTTCGCATGTAGACGATATTGTTATGCACCAATAAATCGCGCCCTTCCACCAATTCAATCCCCATCTCGCGGGCGAGAAAGGTGTGTTCATAATACGCCGAGTTATATACACCAGGGGTCAATAACACAATAGTCGGGTCGGATATACCGCGTGGAGCTAATGCCCGCAGGGTGTTCACCAACACCTGCCCATAATTATGGATGGGGCGCACATCGTAATTGGCGAACATCTTGGGGAATACATTTCGCATCACCTGACGATTCGCCAACATATACGATACCCCACTGGGGACGCGCAAATTATCTTCTAAGACGACAAAATCGCCATTGGGCATTCGGATCAAATCAGTCCCTACAACAGAGATATATACCCCTTTGGGGATATTCACCCCGCGCATTTCACGCCGATAATGTGGGCAAGTATACAGCAATTCACGGGGGATGATTTTATCACGCAAGATTTTGCCATCATGATAAATATCATTGAGGAATAAATTGAGGGCGGTAATGCGCTGAGTTAAGCCCCGTTCCAAAATATCCCACTCATCGGCATGGATGATGCGTGGCAACAAATCGTATGGGAAGATTTTCTCTGTGCCTTCTTCGCGTCCATAGACGGTGAATGTGATGCCCTGATGCAAAAATGACAAATCGGCGGCTTGTTGGCGATGATATAGTTCATCTGCGCCAAATTCGTTCAGGCGTTGATAAAGCAAATCGTAATGAGGACGGGGTATATTGGGCGCGGTGAACATCTCATCATACGCCGAGCCAAGTTGATATTGGGGGAATAGCGCCGTATTCGTGGGCATAAGAGTATCCCTCATGGTCACAATTTTTCACGAAATAATGATTAAATCATATCCACAGTCAAAAATTGTGTCAAATTTTGACGAAAAAACAGGCACAATAATGAATATTGTGCCTGTTGGGCGTATCATCTGACGAAAATAACTCGCATCATCAACGTCTGAAGAAGCGGAAAGTCACACCCGATATGGGGTCGGTCATGGTCAGAATGGTCTCGCTGCAGTTCAAGTTCAATGCCCCAACACTACTTGCCGTGACAGGGACAATATTGGTGAACATTGTGCTATAAAAGCGCATATCGGTTACTCGTATCGGTGTGCTACGCACTGGCTCGCCATTGCGAATCACACGCGCTTGTACAAGGGCTTCCCATCGGACATTGATATTTAAGGGTGGCGATATTTGGGTATTGAGCATATCTAAACTCATCACCGCATTGATAAGCCCACTGGATGTAATATCGATGGTGTATCCTCCCCATAACACTTTCGATTTTGGACCACCCACTGGACCAAAACCATCGGAAATATCCAACACCCAATGCCCAATAAAACATTCCTCAATGATTGGTGGCGGTTCTGGGACGCAATCGCTGATATTCAAACTCAGTTCTGGCGAGCCACCACCAGCATCGGTTTCGGTTTGAACAAGGTACAACGTGGCAGACGGCGCACAAATGCTAAACGGTTCTAAACTACGAAGCTCAACACCAGTATCCAAACTCAGACGCGCCGTTGTGCCATTTGGGTTATACGCCAATGTGACATTTTTATTCTCGCCCAAATTTTGCAAGACAATTTTGTGAAATTGGATGGTCATCGGTTGAATCGGCATGGATATGGTAAAAGTCGCGGTGGTCGCATCGAGCGTATGTGTCAGATCGGGATCGTTATTGAATAATTGGTCAGGCGTGGGTTGGGCAGGATTTAATCCTTGTGCCAACGAAAGGGCATAGCGATGAAAACTGGCTTGATAATCGGGGATATTCGTCTGGAAATAGGGGATATAGCCAGCAGATGCAGGCATGTTTTTGAGAAGATTCATGATGAGGCTCGGATCGGCATGAGCCGCCAGATAATGCCAAAAGTATTTGGCAGTGTAATCGAATTCAAAAAATGATTTCTTTTGGCGCACATCCTGCAAAAAGTTCGTAATC
>PGTJ01000852.1 GCA_002794515.1 Phototrophicales bacterium | reverse complement strand
TCGAAATAATCATATGCGCCAACACCATTTCGTGATGTGGCAACGACCAATGTGGTATTCACACGGATATCCGATGTCGCCCCATAGGTGACAATCGGGTCGATGCCTTCTCTGGGGGCATACCCTGGTGGCAAGCGCACTGTCACTGTGCTACTACTCACAGGAAAACCAAATTTTTCTTCGGGGATAGCCCGCCACGAAATTTGGTCGCCAC
>PGTJ01000195.1 GCA_002794515.1 Phototrophicales bacterium | reverse complement strand
TGATACCGCGCCTGAGCGCCTACCCGATTGTGTCGGATGTGGAGCGGTCACATCGGCTATTTTTCTCTGATGATATGCCCCGCGAACAAGTGAAAAAATATCATGCCAAAATCGGCAACGAGTCGGTGCGGATTTTATTCGATGGTAGTTTATTCCAAACACCCAAACCGAAACGGGTGCGGGCAAAAAATATCCCCATGCTGGTTATCGCCGCCGATAACGATCGCATTTTTACATTGCCAGAAGAGAAAGCCACCGCCCAAGCCTATGATGCCGAATTGGTCATCATTGAACATACTGCTCATGATATGATGTTAGAGAAGACATGGCAACACACCGCCGATGCCATCCGCGCATGGCTCGAAAAATGATGATAATTGTTTATATTGGTTTATATTGAAAGGATACCAATTGATGAAACCGCTCAATCTTGCTGATGATGCCGATTGGCGCAAACGTTTTCGTGCGCCGATAGTCGCTTATAGCACCATCACTCATAACAATCCAAATCGCGGGATGGTCACTAGCAATCGTTCTGGCATTTTACAAATTTATGCCTGGGATGTGCCAACAGGCGAGTTGCGCCAAATCAGTGATAAACCCGCGGGCTTGGTCTTCGCAGGCATTAGCCCCGATGGCGAATATTTTTATTATTTAGATGATGAGCAAGGTAACGAGATTGGACATTATGTTCGTGTGCCATTCATGGGTGGTGCGCCAGAAGATATTACCCCCAATTTACCACCTTACGCCTCATTCAGCATCAGCCAAAGTCTGAATAACAAGCTGATTGGCTTCACGGCGGCAGGTGCAGATGGTTTTCAGTTTTATCTGATAAACAATGATGAACAGGGCAAATTGAGCGAACCGCAATTGCTATATACCAGTCGTGCGTTGAGTTTTGGACCTATACTCACAGCGAATGCCGATTATGCCGTCATCGCCACCAGTGAACGCAGTAAAACGACCGATATGTGCCTGATGGCATTCCATTTAGCGGATACATCACCCGAACAAAAAGTACTCATCCTCGAAGAAAAAGATGGCAGTTTATCGCCTGTGGGATTTTCACCCGTGACGGGGGATACACGCTTTTTAGCCGATACCGATGTATCGGGTTATAGCCGCCCTGTGATTTGGGATGTGAAAACAGGGGATAGGCTCGATATTCCGCTCGAACATCTGGATGGCGATGTGAACACATGGGGTTGGTCACACGATGGCAAACGGTTGTTGTTGGCACACCTAAAGCAGGCGGTATATCAGCTTTATGTGTATGATGTTGATAAAAGCCTATTGCACGCCGTCAAAACACCAAAGGGATCATATTTTGGTGGATATTTCTCGCCTGATGACAGCGAGATTTTCACCACATGGTCAGATGCCACACACCCCGCACATATCATCGCTATTCACATTGAAACAGGGGCTATCCGCACCGTATTGGGTGCTGGTGATGTGCCACCCAGTCGGGAATGGCGTTCGATTCAGGTGAAATCAACAGGGGGTGCGACAATTCAGGCATGGCTTGCCACACCCGAAGGGACGGGTCCCTTCCCCACCATCGTGAACATGCACGGCGGACCGACAGCCGTACAAACCGAAGGATTTAACGCATCGGCACAAACATTTTTGGATCATGGCTTCGCTTGGGCATCGGTCAATTATCGCGGATCTGTGAGCTTTGGGCGCGAATTTGAGAAGAGCATTTTGGGCATGTTAGGACACCGCGAAGTTGATGATATTGTCGCTGTAGCGCAATGGCTGATTGAAAACGGAATCGCCAAAGCCGATTCCATCGTCCTCAACGGCGGTAGTTATGGTGGTTATCTGACCCTGCAAACACTCGGCAAACGTCCTGAATTATGGGCGGGTGGGATGGCATTGGTGGCGATCGCCGATTGGCGTTTGATGTATGAAGACCAAGCCGAGACATTGCGCGGGTATCAGAAAGCGCTGTTTGGTGGCACGCCTGATGAATTACCCGAACAACATCGCAATAGCTCCCCGATTACTTATGTCGATAACATCCGTGCGCCAATTTTGGTCATTCAAGGCGAAAATGATACCCGTTGCCCCGCCCGTCAGATGAAAGTCTATGAAGAAAAATTAAAAGAACACGGCAAAGATATTCATGTCCATTGGTTTAATGCCGGGCATGGCTCACGGGCAATGGAGCAGAACATCGAACAACACGAATTGATGTTGCGCTGGTTGTATCGGGTGTTGGGATAAAGGAAAATTCTGATGAGCAATTCTAATTTGCTAGAAAAAACAATGGATATGGCTTTACAACTACCTATTATTGAGCGATTACAATTAGTAGAACGACTTGTAGCATCTGTTGAACATGATATTACAACACTGCAAAGAGTCGCTCAGGGTAGTCATTGGGGAGAAAGATTGGTTTCGCTTATCGAATCGCTGGATTTAAGCGATTGGGAAGAAATGGATATAGATGACCCAGTACAATGGGTTGAGCATATCCGTAAACAAGACGAAGCACGCCTAAAACCCTTTTGGGATGGTGATAAATGACCATCGGTATTATAGATAGCACGGTTGTTATCCACTTATATCGTAAATATAGCCCAGCTATCAACTGGGCTAAATCTTTAACAACACCGTTGGATATAACAACAATTTCTTGGTTAGAAGTAATTGTAGGTGCACCCAGTAAAACAGGTTTAATGACTTGTAAAGTGATTATGAGCCAGTTCAACCTGATACATCTGACAATATCAGACCAGGAGTGGGCAATTGAACAACTCGAAAAATATCGCCTCAGTCATGGTATTGGGTTGAATGACTGTCTGATTGCATCGATTGCCTTTCGATTACAAGTACCAATATACACACACAACCTAAAGCACATGGAATTATTGTTGGGCAAACATCTCGTCATACAACCCTACACCTAAAAGGCTATGTATACCGTTCACGGATAGCGGCGCTGGCATAATCTAAAACCGAAACCACGATGGCTATCGCCAAAACAGCGACACCCGCGTTGCGATATTGCAACAGGTTAATTTGTTGTTGCAACAAAAAGCCCACACCACCCCCACCGACAAACCCGATGATGGTCGACATACGGACGTTAATATCCCACCGATACATGGTGAAGGCGATATACGGCGGGATAATCTGTGGCACAACGGCGTACATAATCGTCTGTAAGCGATTCGCCCCTGTGCTTTGCAATGCCTCTATCGGACCAGCATCAATACTTTCAATCTGCTCTGAATACAATTTACCCAGCGAGGCAATCGAATGGAGCGCCAACGCCAACACACCCGCAAACGGTCCAATCCCCACCCAAATGACGAATACCAAGCCCATGATGAGCGGTTCGATTGAGCGTAAGGTGTTCAAAATGGTGCGGTTGGTGTTATAAATCACCGCGCCGAGCGGAAAGTTGCCCTTTGCCCCGCCCAATGCGCCCGCCAGTCCACCAAACACCGCGCCGATGAGCATCGCTACCGCCACATACCGATAAAGGATCGCATCACCAATCGTCATCACAGGGACTTGTGGGGGCAACATGCCTTCTACCAGCGATTGCCCAATATTGAGCAATGTAAAGGTGATAACAAAACCGATAATCCCGCTCAGCCATGCCAATGCCCGTAAAATATTGCGGTCGGTGAGGTTTGGCACTTCGGGCTTGGGGATAAACCAGCGATAGACTTGTGGAAGCAATGTCGTTGCCAATGCGCCACCAATAACAGGGATTAATAAACCCATCCACGCGGCTGATAAGCCAATGGTGGCAGTCATGCCGAGCAAAATTGCCCCGCCCAACGCGCCTAAAAGTCCACCGAGCAAATGATTAACGGTCACATCTGTGTTCTTAATCAGATCACGAGTCAGATTTGTGCCTAGCGATGAAATGGCAAATGCGCCGACTAAACCTGCTATGGGTTCTAGGGATAATTTTATCATCTGTCCTAATGACCCAATAAATCCCCCTAAATAGATGAAAACACCTTCGGCAAAAGTTTTTTGGAATAAAATCCCTAAACCACCGAGCAACGACACCACAACGATGATCGATACCGTGACGACCACCGTATTCACCACGCGCCGAACAAGGATGATGGGGATGAGCGATTTGAGCGTATCAAAGTTGGTGATAACAACCCACGCCTCGACCATCACGATGATGAGCATCACCAACGCCGTAAATCCGCTCTGACTACCCGCATTATAGGCAAACTCGCCAATCGGCTTGAGCAACCATGTCCCCAATACCCAACCGACAGGCAATAAGGTAAAACTGACCATCAGGCTACCGAATTGGGCGCGAATCGGGCGCATTAGGTTGTGCGCCGCCATAAAACTCAGCACGGCAGAGGGCAAAATCGAGACGGCAGTGGCGATGAGCGCCAAAAAAATTGTCTCGACCATCTTCTCCATGACCAAATTGGTGGTGTCGCTAAAGCGAATAGGTCCATCGGGGATGCGGGCTTGCGCCTCGATAGTGTGGATTTGATCATTCGCCCCACGAATTTGTGGGACTAAAATTTGCACCACAAATGTGCCATCACTTCTGGCGAGGAAGTTGTTCTCTTCTGAGCCAATAACCTGACGAACACGCCGTTCACCATCAAGCGGTATCCAATTCAGGCGTGTCAGACCATTAGCAGGAAAATTGTATCCATAAACCGTGACCACATCATTCGACATGCCACAGGTGGGTTCTACGATGATATACGGTTCATCCGATGGGCTATTCGGCGGGATGACCGCATCATCCGCACAGCGTATCCGAAAATTCGCCGTGAACGATTTGACCACGTAATCTTGTGTGAACACATTTGGCGAGAGCAATTCGCGCAATGCCTTGCCCACATTTTGTTGCCGTTGGGGTTCTTGAGGCACAGATAAATTAATATTGGTGACGCGCCACCCATATGAAAAGATGATGAGGGCAATGGTGATAGCAATTAAGATGATGAGCCGTCTGAGGATTTGTCGGGAGCGTGGCGGGGTTTGGTTGTTCATCATATCATCATCGCTCCTAGTGAATTTCGACTTCTACGGCATCTTCGCCATAAATCATCTTAAAACGGTCATTATCAATATCTTCTGGTGGACCATCAAATTCTAATTTGCCATCTTTGAGGGCAATCACCCGATGGGCGTAAGTACGAGCAAGGCTGAGGAAATGCAAACTGCATAAAATGGTCATGTTATCTTCTTGATTAAGCAATTCCAGATATTTCATCACCGAATGCGATGTGGCGGGATCGAGGCTGGCAACGGGTTCATCGGCGAGGAGCATTTCGGGTTCTTGCATCAGGGTACGGGCGATTCCCACACGCTGTTGTTGACCACCGCTCAGGGCGCTGGCACGGTTATAGGCTTTTTCTGCAATACCCACC
>PGTJ01000657.1 GCA_002794515.1 Phototrophicales bacterium | reverse complement strand
TATCGTATAGCAGAGCAGATGTGCTTTTTGTCGAAGAATTAGTCTCGTTGTTGCAATCGGTTTATCCGAATCATGTGATTTGGTATGACCAGCATATTTCTGGCGGTGAAGATTGGTGGAAGATGATTTTAGGCGAAATTAACGCCTGTGATATTTTCATCTACCTCATGTCGAATGATTCGCTCCAATCGCGTTATTGCCAAGCCGAATTTGAAGAGGCGTGGCGCTTACAAAAACCGCGTATCCCTGTGATTATCCGCCCCAAGACGAATATTGATAATGCCCCGGAACGTATCTGTGAAGAGATTAAACGCCTGAATTGGATAGATTTATCGGCGGGATTCAGAGATGCCAGAGCCAATGCGCGGTTATATTCATCTATTAATCTACGGTTGGCTTCTGCGCCACAACAACCGCCACAACCCCTCGCGCCACAACCCATTGCCCAACCGCCTGTGACCATCACCATGAAGCGACCTGCGTTATATAATACTAATAGACGCATAATTGTGCCTATTTTTATTAGCGTTGTCATTTTGATACTCATTGGTGCGGTATTCGCATTGGTGAATGGCAATAATTCAGGTGGTAATGATGAAACCATGCCTACGCTCGAAGCGACCACGCAAGTGGCGCAAAATGTCACCGATGAAC
>PGTJ01000138.1 GCA_002794515.1 Phototrophicales bacterium | reverse complement strand
TGATAGCATCAAACGGGTAGAAATTTTAGGCGCAATGCGCGACCAATATCCACAATTGCCCCAACTCAAAGCCGAAGAATTGGGCGAACTCCGCACCTTACAACAAATTGTCGAATTTATGGGTGAACGGGTGAATACGGGTGGCACAAATGGCACATCCGAAGGAGAGTCAGCTCACGCGCTCCCAAAAGCTGATGCGCCCGTTGCTATCGTGAATAACGATGGTGGCGTGGCGCGTCCCCAATTGGTCATCAATACCACCATCCCGCGTAGCGCGGTGCAAACACAGTATCTGCCCGCGCCAGATGAACTCGAAATCAGCTTGCCTGATGGGGCAATCGCCCTCATCACCGATGACGGCACACCATTCACGGTCGAGGTGGTCAAAGCCATACAAGCCCGTGGTTGGCGCGTGGTCGTATTGAGCCTGCCGACTGACATGGTGGCAGGTGGCGCATCTCTCCCCGTTGGCGTGCCACGCTATACCCTGAGCGATAGCACCGAAACACGCCTCGAAGAGATGCTGAAGGCAATCCAAGGCGAACACGGCACAATCGGCGTGTTCATCCATCTCAATCCGCCCGCCAGCGCCTTTCATGCCAACGGCAATCCATTCTTGGATGCCGAAAAGGCGGTCATCAAGCATGTTTTCTTGATGGCGAAACATCTGAAAAAATCGCTCAATGATGTGGCAGAACGGGGTTATGCGGCATTCATCACAGTAGCGCGTTTAGATGGCGCGCTCGGCGCAAATGGTCAATTCAGCACGGTCATCGAAGGTGGCTTATTCGGGTTGACCAAGAGCCTCAATTTGGAATGGGCGAAGGTGTTCTGTCGTGCGTTGGATATTGCCGATGGGTTATCGCCCGAAATGGCGGCGCACGCCCTGATGCGCGAACTGACCGACCCCAATCGGTTGGTGGTCGAGGTGGGCATCGGCACAGGCGGACGGGTGACGCTGGTCGCGCCTGAGCTGAGGTAGGTGATGAGCGACTATCGTATCATACAAGGTGATTGTACAGAGATCCTGCGACATGGCGGGGTCTCTGATGATTTACATCTGACATTTTTAGATCCCCCTTTTAACCAAAACAAAGAATATACCTATCATCACGATAATTTGCCCGATGAGGCGTATTGGACGTGGATGACCGATATTTGCGCCTACGTTTATCAGCATACTGTGGATGGTGGGGCAGTTTATTTCATGCAACGCGAGAAGAATGTCGCCTTTGTGCTGAATTGTTTGAGCCGTACAGGCTGGCACTTTCAAAATTTGATTATCTGGAAAAAGATGACATCGGCTGTGCCGATTGCACATGGTTATGGCAAACATTATCAAATCATCGCCTATGCCACCAAAGGTAAAAAACCGCGCTTATTTAACAAACTCCGGATTTCGCCACCCCTACCTGCCAATTACAAATATGAACGCGAAAATGGCATGTTCGTCACCGATGTGTGGGATGATATTCGAGAACTCACATCGGGTTATTTTGCAGGCGATGAAGCATTACGCGGTGACAATGGGGAACGTTTTCATAAACAACAAGCCCCGCTTGCCTTGTTATTGCGGATTATCCTCTCATCCACACAAGTGGGAGATAGAATACTCGACCCGTTTGCAGGCACAGGAACAACTTTAGTCGTGGCACATCAACTTGGGCGACAATCTATTGGTATTGAAATTGACCCTATGAATGTGGCTTGTATCCAAAATCGCTTAGATACCATTCGAGATAGCGACCGTATTACACGGTTCTATGATGATTATCGCCATACCGATAATTTGGATGCCATCTGGGGTGCCAATTCACCACACTTGAGGAAGTCTGATGTATTCGATTTACCACTTTTTCGCCCACTTGATAACACATAAAAAGCATTTCATCACAATTGAGAAATTAGAAGATTTTCCATTTGATGAATCACTCATCGCGGTCAGAAGTGGCGCGGAGTTCCCAGATATCGTCCTAAAATTAGCACCAATTGGCAGTGGCTTTTCAGGTGGAGAATTTATTGAACTCAAAGATAGTAAAGGATATAGTATCGCCTCGTTCAATTCTACTATTCCAACAGGGCAAAAAGCCATAGCACTCTTCTTAGAAGGTAAAACGAACAAAATCCGTGATCAATTAAACAAATTAGGTGAAGATAGTCATCAGTTACCAATACGCCAAGTATTTTATCTCATACGCGGGCAAAAAGATGAAAACATGAAAGTTTGTCTTGTGCATGGTAGCTTTTTTGAGACCATCACCATCGAAAGTTTGATACAACAAGCCTTTGAACAAGTTTTAGATGACCGATTAAAAACAGGTGATTTAAGCCTATCAGACGATCTCAAAAATGCGTTGCTCAATATATTCTCTAATCAACAAGCCTTTAGCCAAACACGCGATGTAAAAGGGGCATCTGTGCGTTTACGCTTTCGGATTATGACCGAAGCTAAAGCGGTGGCAAATCCACTGAATATCAACCATTACCCGACTATTGGTGATAATACCCTCAATTTCATCCTGCCTTGTCATCATGATGAGGCAGAATTACACCATACCACATTACTCAAATCAGCCATGCCACAAGATAATTTCGATAGGCTCAAACAATTTCGGATAAAACATCCTCTGAATGGGGAATTTGTGGTTTTTCAAGTCAGTTTATAAACAAACTCACGCCAGCAAGGGGCGTGAGTTGTTCATCCGCAATTATTAAACTTTCTCTGGCACATACGCCGTCAGGTGTGGGGCGAGGCTCACACCTTGCACGCGCAAGGCATTCACCCGATACAAAAATGTCGCGCCCGTCATGATATGATGAGCTATATCCACAGCGTGACGATTTTCGACATGCTCCAGATATGTGCCTTTTGCCCATGCGTTGAATGCACCCATAGACGGACCACACCAAATCTGATAATCCAATTCGCGCCCTTTTTCGCCGACATTCGACCAGCGTGAAGACAACCCCAAATACCAACGGAAGATGAGCGCCATTTTGCGTTTGGGGTTATCCATCGCACGGCGGATTTGTTCGGGATCGCGTTCTTCAAAAAATTTGACCGTATCTGCCCAAATATCTTCGAGTGGACGTTTGAAGACTTGTTTTTCGAGCTTTGCCCGTTCTTCGGGGTCGATTTCATCAATGGAATTATGGGCAACATACAATTCATATAACCGTTGCGCCCGCATGGGGAACATCGTCCCGCGTTTTAGCACCTGTACCTTCACACCCATCTCGAACATGTCGGCGGCAGGAGCCATCGCCACATCTGCCATATCTGCCTGTGCCAACACTTTTTTGGTGTGCATGGATGAACCCGCCTCCAGCGATGCCTGATTCACCGACCCTGTGACGACATAATCTGCGCCCATCATGAAAGCGGCAAGCGCCGATGACGGCGTGCTGATGCCACCACCCGCGCCAACACGCAACGGCACAGCATAGTTATATTGCGCTTGGATCTCATCCCGCAGGGCTAAAATCGATGGCAACAATGCCACCAATGGACGGTTATCAGTATGACCACCGCTATCTGCCTCGCAGGTAATATCATCCGCCATTGGCACACGTTTGGCGAGTTCTGCCTGTAATGGGGTGATTAACCCCTGCTCCACGAGTGGTTGCAGAAGGCGCTCTGGTGCGGGCTTCATGAACAAGGGCGCCACTTCGCGTCGAGAGAGCTTGGCGATGATGCGATTGCCAATATGCACACTGCCATCGGGCATTTGCGATAAGCCCGCCGCACGATACCACACCACATGCGGGGTCAAATCAAGAAATGCCGATGCCTCGACTACCGTGATACCATTTTCGAGGTACATCTTCACTGCATTGAACTCCATCGCCTCTTCATTCGGGCTATGAATCAGGTTGAAGGCATATGGCTTGTTGGGCAGTGCCGCTTTGATTTTATCAATCGCCGCTTTTAAGCGTGGTGGCACACATCCCGCCGCGCCGAATGAGGCGAGCAGATTGGCATTGCCCAGTGCAATCACCAAATCTTCCGATGCAATGGCATTCGCCATCGCACCCGCCGTGTAATTGTATTGCACACGATAATCGGTCTGAAAATCGGGATTGCCCAATTGCGCGGGGGTCATGGCAGGGGCTTGTGCCAATAAGCGATATGGGCTATTGGGGGCGATTACCCCGCCATTCGCCACACCAATACGCCCATCCATCCCTTGCACGACATAGCAGGGAGCAGATAAATCGCGCAATTTTTTGCGGATACCCCCCTCATCATAGGCAATATCATTCCCAGACCATGTTATGCCTGTATCTTGTCCACGAAAAGCAATCATGATAGGTCTCCTTCGACAATGGCTAATGCCAAATCTTTGATCTCATACACGCGCAACTGGTCGCGCCACACATGGGCATCACCGATGATGACCACCGCGCCCTGTTTGCGCTCAATTTTCTTGATATGCACCTCAGCATGAAGTGTGGCAGGGGCTACCATCTGCCCACGATAGCGCCATGTCACCCGATGCCCACCATCGGCTTGGGCGAAACGTGGCACTTTGAATATATCCCCCAATCCTGTTTGGATGGCATAGGCTTGCAAGGCTTGGAGCGCCGTCTCTACACCGATAGACCCTGGCATCACTGGATCTTGATAAAAGTGATTTTTGAAATACCAATCGTCTGCCCGCACATCGGCGCTGGCATAAGCATAACCCATATTGAACAGACCACCCTCTGGCATGATCATCAAACGGTCGGTCAGATTCAGTTGACCTGTGGGCAAGGTCATGAAACCATCACCTATGAGCCGCTCGCGGTCGAGCGATATGAGCTGATTTTGGGCGATTCCATCCTTCCATAAGGGGACATGTTTGCCACCATCCAAACCAGCTTGGCTCTCTAAGGCGACTTTCTCAAAGTAGCCGAATGATGATTCGCCCTCATAGAACAAAACATCTTCATCATACATCTGGAAGCTGTATTTTTGGATGATGATGCCGTTCATCGCCGTGCTATTGAGCATGGTGACATAATTGGTGATGGTGCGCCCACGCAAATCACGGTCATGATACAAAATGCCATACCCATCGAGGTTGCGGAAATAAAAATCGATATCAGGATAGGACAAGGTGGGTCCGTGGTATGCCGATAAAAATCCACAGGGTTGCAAAGCGATTTCCATATACATCGAATAGGGCAAGGTCGGATAGGGGCTATCGGCAAAATACCACGCATCTAGGGGGACATCATATTCGGCGTGGATAGATGTGCCTTTGACCGATTGATAGCGCTCGCCTGTGATCGACACAATGCGCGAGATGAGCATCAGGTCGCCATTGGGGATGCGCGGTGTGCGTTTATGGTCATATAAGGCATAATTTTCGCCGAAGCAATCTGCCACCCGTTTGAGGGCGAATGTCTCGACCTTATCGCCATCATACATCGGTTGAATGCCCTTGCGGATAGATGGCGCGGTGATAGGATTGGCGGGCGGGATTTGTGGCACAACGAGCGCAGGTACGCCAGAGGGCATATATGCGGTGTTCGCAGGCATATGGCTGATGCTAGAAAATTGTTGACTGATAAAATCGGCAATGGTGCTTAAGCCTGTCTTACGCCCCGCCAAAAAGTCGGTATGCACCCGATGCAAATCATCGGGCAAGGGAGTGTATGACGGCATGGTAGATGGTGCGCTCACCGCTCCTACAGACGCAGATGAAAGCATTGTCTTTAAGGGCGCGGGATATTGCGTCCGCACAGGGAGCTGGATACCGTCTAATGGTGTGTTGACGATGGTGGTATATATGTCATCTCCGCCCAAGCGCACCGACCGAATTAATTTTTTGGCATTATCCACAGCCACCACAGGATGATAAAAGGCGCTCACATCCATCGGCACACGATGACTCATCAATTGTGCCAACATACGAATGATAGATGTGCGCGAATCCACACCGAGCGCATCAATCGACACAGCGATATGCGGTTTATCGAACAGTGTCTCATCTATCCAACGGGCGCAAGTGCTTCTGGGACCGAGTTCGATGAACACCCGCGCACCATCCGCATACACCGTGTTGATCAGGCGTGGAAAATCCACCTGTTTGCACGCCATGCGGGCGATGCTACTGGCAATCACCGCGCTATCCACCATGATAGGGGTGTAATCTGCCGATGAATACAGCGCCACATCACGGATTGGCGTGGCGGGAATGTAATTCAACCGATAAAATTCGCCATATTCGCCCATCATGGCTTCATTATGGATGACCACGCTGAACGGGGCTTTCATGCTCTCGCCACCCACTGCTTTGAGGACGCGCTCACATGCCACAGGGTCGCCAGCAATCATCACTTCATTCGGTGTGTTGATATGCGTGAGGTACACTTTGCGCTCGCGGTTGACCGCCTCGCGCACACGTTCAACTGGCGCGGCGATGAAATATGCCCCCCAAAATTGGTCGGCGGGAACATCAGGCGCGATTCCCCACGCCTCACGGACGGCATCCATCGTACCCGTCAGGCGTGATGTGAACAAATTCGAGGCGCTGAATTTGGCGTTTGCCCCATCGGCATCGTGCCATACACCCATGCCCCACATCATACTGCCCTCGCCTAAGCTATATCCAAAGGCACTTTTGGGTGCAATATGAAAGATGTCGCGCATCACTCGTGTAT
>PGTJ01000650.1 GCA_002794515.1 Phototrophicales bacterium | reverse complement strand
CCCACTGGGGGTTGTGGCGATTATCTCGCCGTGGAACTTCCCATTGGCGATTGCCACAGGCATGGTCAGCTCAGCATTGGTGGCGGGCAATACGGTGGTCTTCAAACCTGCCGAACAAAGTCCTTATGTGGCATACAAAATGTGCGAATTATTCTGGAACAATGGCTTGCCCGCAGGGGTGCTAAATTATCTCACGGGCGATGGTGCTGTGGTCGGTGGTCGGATGGTGGAACATCCACAAACACGCTTTATCTCGTTCACTGGCTCAAAAGAGGTCGGTGTGAGCATTTATGAGAAAGGCGCAAAGGTACACCCTGGTCAAAAATGGCTCAAGCGCATGATTTTAGAGATGGGTGGCAAAGATGCCATCATCGTTGATGAGACCGCCAATTTAGATGAAGCCGCCAAAGGCATTGTCGTCAGCGCCTTTGGTTTTCAGGGACAAAAATGCAGTGCGTGTAGCCGTGCCATCGTGGTGGAATCGGTCTATGAAGAAGTGACCAAACGGGTGCTTGAACTCACCAGTGAATTGATTATGGGCGCGCCCGATACCAGTTGGAAGGTCAATATGGGACCGGTCATTGACCAACAAGCTGTGAATAAAATCACATCGTATATCAACATTGGGTCGGGTGAGGGTAAGTTGTTGATTGGTGGCAAACTGCACGAGACGACCGATAATGGTTATTT
>PGTJ01000582.1 GCA_002794515.1 Phototrophicales bacterium | reverse complement strand
CTCGGCACAGACCACAACCAAGCATGTCAATGCCCTATATGGTGCAACGGCGTTGGATTTAGCCCGTCAGGGCGTATATCATATCGAGACAGGTATCGGTGGTGTTGCCGATACACTCATCGAAAAATTGCACACACTCGGTGGTGCTATCCACTATAAACAGCGCGTCATTAAAATTGAGATGAAAAACGGACGAGCAGTCGGTGTATGGGCGCAAAAAGGGCGCAAAGGCAAAGAACAAACCTTTTTTGAGGCAGATTTCATCATTGCCAACACCACTCCATGGGACTTGAATAATTTGCTAGGCGAGAATAGCTCACGCGGATTAAAGCGCGAATCGGCTCGGCGGAAATTGGGATGGGGCGCATTTGTCTTACATTTGGGGGTGAATGCCGATGCCATACCCATCGATTTTCCCGATCATCACCAAATCATCGGCGATATGATGACACCACTCGGCGAGACCAACAGCATCTTCATATCGTTATCACCAACATGGGATACATCGCGTGCGCCAGCAGGTCAACGGGCTATGACCATCACCACACATACCACCGTCAGCCAATGGTGGGATTTGCTCAAGGCGGATGAGAGCGCTTATTATGCCCAAAAAGAGGTGTATACCCAAAAGATGTTAGCACAGGTCGAAAAAATCATCCCCAATATTCGGGATCATATCACCCTATTGCTACCAGGGACACCCGTCACGTATCAATTTTATACTGATAGGCATATGGGCATGGTCGGCGGATTTCCACAAACATCATTATTCAAAGCCCGTAGTCCACGCACAGGCATCGCCAATATTCGCTTAGTCGGCGATTCGATATTCCCTGGTCAATCTACAGCAGGTGTGAGTTTGGGTGCGATTCGCGTGTCGGATGATGTTCAGCGCGTCATGCCAATCCGCAAGACAAGCACCTCACTCATCAGACAAGAGGCGCAATCATGAAACCTGTGATTGTATGGTATCGGCGTGATTTACGCACATATGATCATCTACCTCTGTAT
>PGTJ01000348.1 GCA_002794515.1 Phototrophicales bacterium | reverse complement strand
GTATACTCTTATACGAATTTTATCACACTCGGTTGTGATGCCCCAAACAGAGACATCTGTCTTTTCCTTAATAATTGGGATATAATTAAATTCATATTCGATTATCTATCCTGTCATTTGAGAAGGGATTTATCCATTGGCACGCAAACCAGCAGACCAATCGGTCAATAGAGATACCATTTTACACGCGGCGGCAGATGTGTTACGGCGCAACGGCTATGAAGCCACCACCATGAAAGACATCGCCTCAGAGGTGAATTTGACCGCCGCCAGCTTGTACCATCATTTTCGTAATAAAGATGATTTGCTCCTCGCTGTTTTAGAGGGTGGCTTAGATTTGGTCATCCAAAAAATCGAGCCGATCGTCAATTCTGATATATCGCCCACCGAAAAATTGCGCGAGATGGTGCGCCTGCATGTGCTGACCCTAACCCATAATACCGCCGTTGGTGCGGCGATGATTTTCGAGATTCGCCCGTTGATGAACCTCAAAGCCAGTGGACGAAATGGCTCGCATCATAGTGATGATTTTATCGTCAAGCGCGATGCGTTTTTCGCTCAACGCGAATATTTCGAGATTTTATTCCGCCGTGTGGTACAAGAAGGAATCGAAAAAGGCGAATTTCGGGAGGTGGATATTCCCATCTATACCAAGTCGATCATCGGGGCGAATAACTGGGTGGCGGTATGGTATAAAGAAGGCGGGCGATTAAGTGGCGAGGCGATTGCCGAGTTGATTGCCGATGGGGCAATTCGTGCGATTAAAGCAGATTAACCAATAAAAATGAGAGGAAAAGTATATGTTATTACAAAATAAGGTCGCTATTATTACAGGCAGTGGGCGGGGAATCGGCGCGGCAACGGCGAAATTATTCGCCCAACATGGCGCAAAAGTGGTCATCACCGATATCGACCCCACCCCTGCCAACAATACTCTGGATGAGATTCAAAAAGCAGGCGGGACGGGTATCGCGCTCAAATGTGATGTGACCCAAGCAGGTGATTTAGAAGAATTGGTCGGTCAAACCGTGGCGGCATTCGGCGGGATTGATATTTTGGTCAATAATGCGGGATATACATGGGACGGCATGGCGCACAAAATGACCGATGAACAGTGGCAAGCCATGCTCGATGTGCATCTGACCGCGCCGTTCAAACTCATCCAAGCCTGCATTCCCTATATGCGCGAGGTCGCCAAGAAAGAAAAAGATGCCACTGGGGTGGCTAAGGCGCGGAAAATTATCAACATCAGTAGCACCAGTGGCACACGGGGCAATGTAGGACAAGCCAATTATTCGGCGGGCAAGGCGGGCATCATCGGCTTGACAAAAACACTCGCCAAAGAATGGGGAGCATTCAACATCCAAGTGAATGCGGTGGCATTTGGTTATATCGAAACACGCCTGACACAATCGGAAACGCTGGGCGATTCCACAGAACGCGATGGTCAAAAAATCAAGCTGGGCATCCCCGACCATCTGCGCCAAATGGCGATGATGGCGATACCGATGGGGCGCGCAGGCACACCAGAAGAGGCGGCTGGGGCGGTGTTGTTCTTCGCCAGTGAACTATCGAATTATGTATCGGGTCAGGTGTTAGAAGTCACAGGTGGCATGTGATAGCATCTTGCGTGCAATATTATACACGCGAGACAATGCCATAAGCATCATCATATAGGAAACGCAAGTCCCTGCCCTACGCTGATAGTGCTTATCATCCTACGAAACGCTGACGCGCCGCCTCGAATAAAATCACGCCTGTGGCGATGCCCGCATTGAGCGACTCGGTATCTGCCGCCATGGGGATATAAATTTGGGCGGTCGCCAATGCTTTGGCTTGCTCAGATACACCATTCGCCTCGTTGCCGATGATAAGCGCCCATTTTTCGCGCCAATTCACTGTATCGTAACGGGTATCGCCCTTGCCCATCGCCACATACACATTCAGATCTTGGCAATAATTTTCGATTTCGTACCATTTCGCCTCGACAATCGGCAAGCGAAAATGCGCCCCCATGCCACTGCGTAACACTTTGGGATTATACGGGTCGGCACAATTCGGGGCGAGGATGACGCACTCCACCCCGCTCGCCGCGGCGGTGCGGAAAATTGTCCCCATGTTGCCAGGGTCGCCCACGGCATCTAATATCAACACCCGTGTGGGATTGCGGGGCAAGGGCGGCATGGGTAACGGAAATACGCCGATGATACCCTGTGGTTGTTCGGCTTCGGCGATATGCTTCATCACATCGGCGGATACCGCCAGATAATCGCTGTTGGGTGCGTGTTTTTTGAGCGATTTGATGATGTCGTTGCCAATTGCTTCGGGGTCATATAAGACGAATATCGGCTTATGTCCGCGCTCCATCGCATCACGGACGAGTTTGATGCCCTCTAGGGCGATTTTATGCTCTTTACGGCGCGTGCGCGCCCGATTTTGCAAGCCATAAGCCAGTTTCACTTTTTCATTCTGCGTGCTGGTGATGATGTTCAGTTCCATAGATGGTGGGTCTCTTTTTTATGAGTAAAATTAGAAACGTTAGGATAAAAGAATATATCATAAAATATAAGGGCAATTCGGATTGTATAAAATTAAAAAGCATAGTAAAATGTGACTTATAGTCAACAGGAGTAAGAGATGTCTAGTGAAAATAAGCGAATTCAAGGTGGGGAAGCAACGACTGATTTGGTTTTTTCAGCATACCAAGAGGGCAATTTTGATGTTTTCCCAAAAATCTTATCATTGCATGTACC